>JAKLJW010000015.1 GCA_023150935.1 Candidatus Binatia bacterium
GAGACACCTGTACGATTCACGGGTGAGCGGTGGGGCAGAGGAACTGACGAGACGTCGACATGCGCGCCCCGCAACCGCGGGGCTCGGAGACAGCCACGCTGCCACCCGTCCAGGTGATGCTGCATATCGACGGGGACTCAGTAATCCCAGCGGAGATCGAGGGCACACGCCAGGGCGCGATCGAGCTCGACGAGCTTCGCCGCCGGCAACATTCCGACGAAGTGTGTCAGCTTAGACTTGAACATCAGCGTGAGGAAATCACACCGAATCGCACTGGTCTTCGGCAAGCCGTCTTGCTCCCCGAGAACCACTTCCGTCGTCAGCCCGAGCACCTCGCTGTACGCCGGGGCGCAGATGACGGTCGACACATCATCGTTGCGCGCAATGAAGCTGCGCGACACCACGACATAGAACCCCGGCTTGTCGCCGCGCTCCGCCACGCGCTCGCGCGTGCGATAGATCTCGCCGCGGTTCATGAACCCGCTTGCTCGGCGATCAACGCCCGCGCCTGCCGCGACAGGCGCTGCCGATGCTTGCGCACCACCTCGCGCTCACGCTCCTCTGCCAGCCGGCGCAGCTCGTCCGCCGCAAACGCCCGTACGGCAACCCGGACCACCGCCGACCGAGTCCGCAGGAGACTCGATCCGGCAACGAGTCGATCCACGGTTTCGAGGGTCGATTCGTCTATGCTGATCGCAATAGTTTTCATATCGGCGATACTATTATGATTGGATGCGTTCGCAAGTCCTTCCACGAGCCGCAGGCGATCGGGACAGGGAACTGACGAGACACCCACATGCGCGCCCCGCAACCGCGCACGCGGATTGGCAATCGGCAAGCGGGCGCGCCGACGGCGGCGTGACACGGCGGTTATCCGAGTGCTCTTCGCAGCACGCGGGACTCCCGACCTCGACGTGTTCGACGTGACCACGGCGTTGCCCACGTTCACGCGGGTCGCACCACGACAACCCGCGGTAATCCCTGGCATTCGCTCACCGGAGCGGGTCGATTTCGCGTCCATGGCTTCGTTTTCGACGGCAAAACCGGCGCCATACGCTCCCGCGTCCTCGCGCTGGACAGCCGAGTTCTCGATCGCGTCGATCGCGCGAAGATGTCCGCGGCTTCCCACCTCGCGCTGCCTACGGGTGACGAGCTCGCGACCTCCCGCCGCCAGGCTCTCGGTGCCGTGCGCCGGCCGCTGCCGCTCGACCGACACCACCGTGTCCTCACGCACGCAGTGTCGTGGCCCCAACGCCGATCTCGCCGCCCTCACTCGCGCCGCCAGTTCTCGATCACAAGGCGCGGCACCCGGGCGAACTCCCGTTCGTTGTCAGTTACAAGCACCGATCCGAGAGCGCGGGCATGAGCGGCGATCAGCAGATCGTTGGGTCCGATGGGCGTTCCGGCGCGTTCGAGGTACGCACGGATGTCGGCGTAGTGCTTGTCGATGGGCGCCTCGATCGGCAGCTGCGGAATCTCTCGAAGGAGGACATCGAGCCGCCTCGCCAGGCGCTTCGAACCGCTCTTTACGGCACCGAAGCGGACTTCGCAGGCCACCACGACGCTCACCGCGACGTGCTCGGCGCCCACCTCGGCCAGATGCCGGGCAACCGCGCCCTGAGGATCGCGCGCCAGGTCGGAAACGATGTTGGTGTCGAGGAGATAGCGCGGGGCCGCCATTAGGACTCTACATCCTCGAGCGGCAAGAGACCTTCATCGACGTCAGGGAACGGATCGGGAATCGGCTTCCAGCGGGCGAGCACCTCGACGAGCCGGCTGCGCTGGACGATTGGCTCGAGGACGACTCGCTTCCCTTCCTTGTAGATCCGCACCCGGTCGCCGGGCATTTCGAGCTCGCGAGGAATGCGGACGGCCTGGTTCCGGCCGTTACGAAACAGCCGGGCCTGACGATCAGGAGCTTTTGCCGTCGAAGGCATAGGCCAAGCCTATGCTGCACCGCTGCGACGATCAAGTTCTCCTGCCGTTCCGGGCAGGAGCTTTGGAAGGAACTGACGAGACACCTGTACGATTCACGGGTGAGCGGTGGGGCAGAGGAACTGACGAGACGTCGACATGCGCGCCCCGCAACCGGCGCCCGAATCGGCGACATGTTCATGAGCCTGATCCACACCGCCGAGCTGAACGGCGCCAATCCCTTCGAGTACCTGGTCGCGCTGATGCGGCCGGTGTTCACACGTCGTCGAGCGACGTCCAGCCCTTGTTCTCGGCGCGCCGCAGGGCACGGTCGTAGGTCTGCCAGAAGCGCTTGTTCTGGGAGATCGCCACGATCTCGAGGTCGGTGTCTTCCGTCACCGGCATCAGGACGGCGCAGGGCCGACCGTTCTTCGTGATCACCACCGACCCCTCCTCCGCGAGGGCACCGACGATCTTGCTGAGATTGGCCTTCACCTCGCGAATGCTCTCGATCTTCATAAGATGAACCTCTTGCCGTCGATGATCAGAAAACTGCCGCTCTTCCGGCCGACCAGGACCACCTGCACGGTCTCGTCGACGACCCGATAGAAGACACGCCAATCCCGAATGCGCAGCTCGTAGTCTGCAACCCGAGAAGGGCGCCGCAAACGGAAGCGGTTCCGCGTCTCCTGCGTGGCATCCGATTCGCCGAGTTGCTCACGCATCTGGTCCTGCACGAGACGGCGATCGGATGCGCGGAGCGCCCGCAACTGACGTACGGCATCCGGGGAGAGCGCCACTCGCCGCTTGACCACACTCCGCTACGTAGTCTCAATTGAGACTACACGCAAGCAAGCCCTCGCGGCGACCGGCGCGACTGAGTTCACGCGGGTCGCACCACGACAACCCGCGGTAATCCCTGGCATTCGGTCACCGGAGCGGGTCGATTTCGCGTCCATGGCTTCGTTTTCGACGGCAAAACCGGCGCCATACGCTCCCGCGTCCTCGCGCTGGACAGCCGAGTTCTCGATCGCGTCGATCGCGCGAAGATGTCCGCGGCGTCCCACCTCGCGCTGCATACGGGTGACGAGCTCGCGACCTCCCGCCGGCAGGCTCTCGGTGCCGTGCGCCGGCCGCCTCGATCGGCAGCTGCGGAATCTCTCGCAGGAGTGCCCATGACCTGGCGGTCGTCTCAAGACGATGAAAACGCGGTCCCCTCTGCGGGGTCGGGGTCGGAATCGCTATCGGGATCGGGGCATTCGAATCGATACCGATTCCGATACCGATGCCGACCCCGATGGCTGCCCGCCGTTGCGCCTGGTCGGGCGTTTCCGGACCCCACCCACCGCCGGCCACCGCTCCCCCCAATTTCCGAAGGAGTACATCGAAGCCGCCTCGCCAGGCGCTTCGAACCGCTCTTTGTGGCACCGAAGCGGACCTCGCAGGCCACCACGACGCTCACCGCGACGAGCTCGGCGCGCACCTGCCGGTCTCACGCCGCTCGCGTTCGCTCGACGCTCAGCTTGAGGCCGAGTGCGCGAAGCAGTTCCATGACGGTCTCGATCTTCGGGTTCCCCCGGCGCGACAGCGTGCGGTAGAGACTCTCACGGCTCACCCGGGCAGCGCGCGCCAGAGTGGCCATCCCGCCCTTCGCCATCGCCACATTGCGCAACGCCTCCAACAAGACGGCCGGCTTGCCATCCTCCAGAGCGGCGTTGAGATAGGCGACGATGTCCTTCTGCGTCTTCAGATAGTCCGAACCCTTGTATGCGGTTGCCTTCATGCTTGCCTCCGATACTCTCGCCAATACGACCGGGCTCGCGTGATGTCGCGGCCCTGAGTGGATTTCTCTCCCGCACAAAGAAGCACGACGACGGTCATTTTCTCCCTTGCGAAGTAGACGCGATATCCCTTGCCTTCCCGAATCCGCAGCTCGAACACCCCCGCACCGACCGCTTTCCAATCGCCCGGAAGTCCCACCCGCAGGCGATCGAGTTGAACGAGGACCCGGGCCTTCGCACGCACATCCTTCAGCGTCGCCATCCAGCGATCGAACGGAACGACACCATCGTCGCGACGATACTTCCGGATTTCGACCACCAGCCGACCGTAGCCCATAGGCTACGGCGGCGCAACGCGAGGCTCTAGGTGCCGGGGGCAAGAAGATAGCCTTCATGCGCGGCGCGCCTGCGCGACATTGCGCCGGCGGAGGGAGGGACAGAAGACGCTCGATGGCATCTTAGAGTGTCAGGGGACGATGGTACTCTTGGCACGGCACGCGAGGGGGGATTCAGTGACGCGGGGATTACTGGCACGAATCAGCCGCGAGCCTTGACAATACCTGTCGGTCACGTCTGGTCACGCGAGGGGGGCATGCTCGTGAAAGATTCTGCCGTCAGGGCCCCTTGCTCGTGAAAACCAACCCTGCCGACCCGCGCCGCAGCCGAGCAGGTGCCGCGTGTCGCAAGCCCCGCGTTGCGTCCGGCGCGGTCGTCAGGCATTACACAGGTATGAAATCTAATGCAAAATCGAGCATCACCCTGCCACCGGCCGAGGTCGATTTGGTGCAGTCGTTGAAAGCGCGTCTGAAGCTGAAGAGCAACGTCGAGGTCGTGCGCCGAGGGCTTCGCCTGCTGCAGGAAACCACCGAACGTCGGGCGCTTCGCGACGCCTACCGTGC
Organism: Candidatus Binatia bacterium; assembly: GCA_023150935.1. NCBI lineage: Bacteria > Candidatus Binatota > Binatia (SeqCode) > Binatia bacterium. The sequence continues at coordinate 4,595 of JAKLJW010000015.1, forward strand.
GGCATCTCGCGCCACGCGTCGATCGCTGGCTCGTGAGATCGACGAGCTCGATCATCTCTCCGGCGAGGGGCTCGATTGAAAGCGCCGATACGCCAAGGAGGCTTGTATCTGGCTGACCTGAATCCGCGCCAGGGCACCGAGCCGGGCAAGGCAAGGCCGGTCCTGGTAGTTCAGAACGATCTGCTCAACGACACCGACCACCCATCGACCTGGGTCCTTCCCTGCACGACTCGACTCACGGGGGAGAACCTTCTGCGGGTGCCGCTGCCGCGTGGCATCGCCGGCAACACAGCGGACTGCGAGGTCATGATCGACCAAAGTCGTTCGATCGACAATCGCCGCTTTCGGAAGGCACTCGGCCGATTGCCTCGACCGCTATTGGACGAGGTGAAGGTCAAACTGAAACTGCTCGCCGACCTGTAGTCGTGCCGTTCGGCCTCGCGCCTTGTCGGCGCCACCCTGGAGAAGGTTTTAGCCAATCGCTTCCGCTGAACCGCTTGGCGCGGTTTACGCGGGTCGGACCACGACAACCCGCGGTAATCCCTGGCATTCGGTCACCGGAGCGGGCCGATTTCGCGTCCATGGCTTCGTTTTCGACGGCAAAACCGGCGCGCTACGCGCCCGCGTCCTCGCGCTGGGAACTGACGAGACACCTGTACGATTCACGGGTGAGCGGTGGGGCGGAGGAACTGACGAGACGTCGACATGCGCGCCCCGCGCCGTGCACGCGCGTTGGCAATCGGCAGCCGGGCGCGGCGGCGGTCTGATACAGCGCTCCTACGACCCGTCGTCACGCCGACCACTTCTAACGTTTCTTTCAGGGGCCGTATCGAGGGGCGGCGGCAGATTCACGAATAGCCCGGGTCAGCCCCGGGTTGACCTCGCAACCCGGGGCCAAGTTCCGCTACACCTTTGGCGTACGACGCAACCGTGGAGGACTGCATGACCGATCTCAGAGGCAAGACCGCGCTGGTCACCGGCGCGTCGAGCGGTTTGGGCGTGGACTTCGCCACCATCCTCGCCGAGCGTGGCTGCCATCTCGTCCTCGTGGCGCGACGCGAGGACCGTCTGCGCGCGCTGGCGAACGATCTGGCGCAACGCCATGGGGTGCAGGCGCAGGCGATCGCCATGGACCTCGCGGTGCCGGGTGCGGCGCAGGCGCTCTACGACCGCCTCGCGGCGCAGAAGGTCGCCATCGACGTGCTCATCAACAACGCCGGCTTCGGCGTTCACGGGGCGTTTCTGGAGATCCCGTGGGAACGCGAGGACGAGATGTTACGGCTCGACATTGTCAGTCTCGTACACCTCACCAAGCTCTTCGTGCGCGACATGGTGGCGCGCAATTTAGGGTACGTCTTGCAGATCGCGTCGATCGGCGCTTATCAGCCGACGCCTACCTACGCCAGTTACTCGGCCGCGAAGGCGTTCGTACTGAGCTTCGGGGAGGCGCTCGGCTACGAGTTGCGCCACACCAACGTGAAGGTATCCGTCCTTTCCCCGGGCGTTACCGCCACCGAGTTCCTCGCAGTCGCCGGCCAGCGGCACAGCCTCTTCCAGCGCCTGTCGATGATGCAAAGCCGGCCGGTGGCGGAGATCGGTATCGACGCCATGCTGCGCGGCCGTCCGAGCAAAGTCGCAGGCGCGATGAATGCTCTCGCCGCCTGGAGCCTGCGCTTCGTGCCCCGTCGCTTGCAGGCCGCGATGGCGAACTTCGCGATGGTTGCCGGCGCGTAGAGGGCTCGGTCGACCTCGGGCGCTAATTCGGCTTGCGACTTCCAGCCCGCTGTTGCAGTGTGGCGGGCGAAGGGGGTTGCCCATGCACGCACGAATCCTCCGCTGTCTCGTTCTGCTCGCGCTCGTCGCCGCCACCGCGGCGCGGGCGCAGCCGGCGTTCGTCGCCTTCGAAAGCGGGCCGGTGCGCCCGTTGGCGCTGTCGGCGGACCGTACTCGTCTGTACGCGGTCAATACGCCCGACGGGCGGCTCGAGATATTCGACGTCGGGCGCGGCGGCATCGCGCGCCGAGCCTCGATCGCCGTCGGTCTCGAGCCGGTTGCCCTCGCCGTTCGCGGTCAGGGGGAGGTCTGGGTGGTCAACCACCTCTCCGACAGTGTGAGCATAGTCGACACTATCGCCGTGCCGCCGCGTGTTGTCCGTACGCTCCTGGTCGGCGACGAGCCGCGCGACATCGTTTTTGCGGGGCCCGATCGCGCTTTCGTTACCACGGCGCACCGCGGTCAGCATCGCACCGATCCGTCGCTGACGAACGTGCCCGGCGCTGGCGATCCGAAACTCACCACGCCGGGTGTCGGCCGTGCCGACGTCTGGGTCTTCGATGCGCGCGATCCCGGCCCCGGCCTCGGCGGTACGCCCCTGCGCATTGTCGAGCTCTTCGGGGACACACCCCGCGCCCTTGCGGTCAGTACCGACGGCAACACCGTCTACGCCGCCGTCTTGCACTCGGGCAACCTGACCACCACCCTCTCGGAGGGGGTCGTGTGCGACGGCTTCGCCCCCGAGAAGCCGTGTTTGGTCGGCGGCGTCACCTATCCGGGCGGCAATCCGGGACCGGCGAAGAATCACGAGGGCCGCAATGCTCCGGAAGTCGGTCTCATCGTCAAACTCAATCGCGATTCGGGGCACTGGGAGGACGAACTCGGCCGCAACTGGGACAATGCCGTTCGTTTCAATCTGCCCGACAAGGACGTGTTCGCGATCGACGCCAACACGTTACAGCCGGGGAGCACGTTCGCCGGTGTCGGGACGACGCTGTTCAACATGGTCGTGAACCCGGTCAGCGGGAAGGTGTACGTGTCCAACACGGAGTCGCGCAACGAGGTGCGGTTCGAAGGACCGGGCGTATTCGGGGGCAGCACGGTGCAGGGACACCTTGCCGAGGCGCGCATCACGGTTCTCGCCGACGGCGTTGCCACCGCACATCACCTCAACCCGCACATCGATTATTCCGTTCGACCCGCGCCGGCGGGGGTCGGGGAGAAGAGCCTGGCCACGCCGCTCGATATGGCCGTGTCGGGCGACGGTCGGACCCTGTACGTTGCCGCCTTCGGTTCGGGCAAGGTCGGCGTGCTGGACACCGAGAAGCTGGAAACCGGGGCCCTGGACCCGGCGGTGGACAGCGCGGGGTACATCGCACTGAGCGGGGGCGGCCCCAGCGGGCTGGCGCTCGACGAGACGCGTCGCCGTCTTTACGTCTTGACGCGGTTCGACAACGCCATTGCGGTCGTCGATCTCGATGCGCGGACTGAAGTCGACAAGGTCGCCCTGCACAACCCGGAGCCGGCGGCTGTGGTCGGCGGTCGGCGCTTCCTTTATGACGCGCTGGAGACCTCGAGTAACGGCGAAGCGTCGTGTTCGAGCTGTCACATCTTCGGCGACATGGATCACCTCGCCTGGGACCTCGGCGATCCGGACAGCAACGTCGCATTCAATCCGATCCCCATCCGCCTCGAGAACGGGGCCGGGGTGTCGTCCTCGCCCATCAACGGCACCGGCAACACCAAGCACTTCCATCCCATGAAGGGACCCATGACCACGCAGACCTTGCGTGGCATGGTGAACTCGGGGGCGATGCACTGGCGCGGGGACCGATCGAACGGCTTCTTCGGCCGCGACGCGTTCGACTCCGATCTGTCGTTCCGCAACTTCGTGGTCGCCTTCGACGGCCTCGTCGGCCGGGCGGAGAAGCTATCCGAGACCGACATGCAGGCGTTTAGCGACTTCGCGCTGTCGCTGGCGCTGCCGCCGAATCCGGTGCGTGCCCTCGACAATTCGCTGACCCCGGCGCAGGCGGCGGGCCGCGCATACTTCCTTGGCGAGGACGGACCGGACAGCGGCGGTGGGCACCGCGCCGACGGCGTCCCTTTCCTCGCCGACATGGGTTTCACCTGCAACGGATGTCACGTCCTCGATCCGGCGCAGGGTTTCTTCGGTACCGACGGGCGGGCCAGCTTCGAGAACGAGACGCAAATCGTGAAGATCGCGCACTTGCGCAATCTCTATCAGAAGGTCGGCATGTTCGGCATGCCGGACATCGACTTCATCGATGCCGGCGGCAACGGGCCGCAGGGCGATCAGATCCGCGGCTTCGGCTTCCTGCACGACGGCAGCATAGATACGGTGTTCCGCTTCCTGCGCGCCTCGGTGTTCCGCTCGGCGTTCGAGGGCATGGTCGGGTTTTTCAACGGCGATCCGCAGCGGCGCGACGTCGAGCAGTACATGCTCGCCTTCGACACCGATCTCGCACCCGTGGTCGGGCAACAGGTCACTCTCGACAGCGGTAATGCCGCCGTGGTCGGTCCCCGCATCGACCTGCTCCTGGCGCGGGCCGCGGCGCCGTTCACTTCGAAGATTCTCGGACCCAACGCGACCGAGTGCGATCTTGTCGCTCGGGCCGTGGTCGGCGGGGGCGAGGTGGGATACGTGCGCCGGGCTGGCGGCCTATTCGAGCCGGACGATGGCAGTGCCGGACTCGACGACGCGGCCTTGCGCGCTCTGGCGTCGGCGCCAGGCGGGCGGGTGACGTATACCTGCGTACCGCCGGGCTCGGGCGAACGCGTCGGGGTCAACCGCGACGGCGACGCCCGGTTCGACGGCCTCGACAATTGCCCGGAGATCGCCAACGACGCTCAGGAGGATGCCGACGGTGACGCTGTAGGAGACGCCTGCGACAACTGCCCGGCGGTCGCTAATGCCGGGCAGGGCGACCGCGACGCGGATGGCGTGGGGGACGCCTGCGACGATCCCATCGGCGACTGCAACGGGGACGGATCGGTGACCGTCGACGACATCGTCATCGGGGTCGACATTGCGCTCGGCAATACCACGGTAGAGACTTGCCCGGCATTCGATCCGGACGGCGACGGAACGGTCGACGTCAGCGCCCTGGTCGCGGCGGTGAACGCGGCCCTGGGGCTATAGAGCCGGACCGGGGAGCCGAACGGAGGATGGGCCGGTCGAGAGTCGAACGTCGGAGTTCGAGGCGCGAAGGTCGGCGCTCGGCTTGACGCGATAGTTCCGGGTCCTAGAGTCCCAGCGCACCAACGCCGACGCAGGAGCACAGTTGCATGCCCAGTATTCCGACACCGGAGACGATCGACGCCGCCTGGTTGACCGAGCGGTTGCGCGAGGCGGGCCACGCGGGGGCCGCGGTACGCCAGTTCACGGCAACCCCCATCGGTACCGGCCAGATGGCGAAGAGCGTGCGGTTCGAGTTGTCGCTGAACGGTGCCGCGGCGACGGTGCCGCGCAGCCTGGTTGGGAAGTTCCCGTCCGACGATCCGATGAGCCGCCAGACCGCGGTGCAGCTACGCAATTACATCAAAGAGGTGTCCTTCTATCGCGAGCTGCGCCCGCGGCTGACGATCTCGGTGCCGCGCTGCTACTTCGCGGCGATCGAGGGCGACGGTCCGGAGTTCGCCCTGCTGCTCGAGGATCTGGCGCCCCGGCAACAGGGTAATCAATTAGCGGGTTGCTCCGAGGCGGTGGCCAGTGCGGCAGTGCTCGAGTTGGTGGGCCTGCACGCGCCGACGTGGTGCGACCGTTCATTGCTCGGCATCGGGTGGCTGGGAGAGGCGACGGCGGAAACCGCCGAGATGGTCCGCGGCCTCTACCGTGCCACGCTGCCCGGTTTTCTCGATCGATTCGCGGGGCAACTGTCGTCGGACGAGGCGGCGATCATCTCCCGGGTCGGCGAGGGAACGGGGGCCCCGTTCCTGCCGCTGCGCGATCCTTTTTCGCTCATCCACGTCGACTACCGGCTCGACAACCTCCTGATCGACGAGGTCTCGAACCCGCCGCGAGTTGCGGCCGTGGATTGGCAGACCATCACCATGGGCAGCCCGCTGTCGGATGTGGCGTACTTTCTCGGCGCGGGTATGCAGCCCGAAGCGCGACGCCGGGCGGAAGGCGATATCGTGCGCGAGTATTACGAGGCTCTATGCCGCGCCGGGGTTTCCGGTTACCCGTTCGAGCGTTGCTGGGAGGATTACCGGCGCGGCACGTTTGCGGGGTTTGTCGTTACGGTGATCGCGACGGTGATGGTGCAGCAGACCGCGCGCGGGGACGAGATGTTCCTCGCCATGGCAAGACGTCACAGCCGCCACGCACTGGACCTCGGCGCGGAGGAGTTCCTCGGCTGACGGGTGGCGGCACCGCCTGGAACGGTAGTCGCGCCGGGCGTGCACTGCCCTTCCAGGGATATGGTTCGGAAGGGACCAGATCCCGGCGGACCGTAGTCTCTTCAGCCCACCAGCCACCAGCGCGCGAGTGCCAGCTCGATGGCATCGAACGGCTCGGCGCGGACGACATCGCTACCCGCGTGCGTGCCGGCAACGATCCATTGCCGGCCGTCGAGTCGGTACACTTCAAGCGTCTTCGCCAGCGGGTCCACCAGCCACAGGTGCCCCACCGACTCGCGCGCATAGATGCGCGTCTTGCGAACGCGGTCCATGGCCGCCGTTGCCGGCGAGACGACCTCGCACACCCAGTCGGGCGCCTGCGTGAAAGCGGCGACGTTCGGCAGGACGGGCATCCGCTCTCGCCGCCAGCCGGACAGGTCCGGGACGACCACATCCGGCCCGAGGTGGAGTTCCGGCTCGTCGAGGATCCACCACCCGCCGGGGTGCCCCGGTCCGTCGGCGTTGCGGTGAAACGGGCCACCCAGGTCAATGCCGATCGCCGAGCTGGCCAGCGCATGCGGCGACGACGGCCGTGGCGTGGCGTAAAGCTCGCCGTCGAGGATCTCCGCCACCATGGTGTCTGGAACCTCGCGCAGATCCGCGTACGTCGCGCGTCGCCGGGCCGTGTCCACGTGACCGACCATAGCACGACCGCGCGGCCGAGAACCATTAATACCGGGTCAGGTCCGCGCGGCCGATGGGCACCACCTCGAAGCCGATTTCGAACAGGCGCTGGTGATCGAGGACGTTGCGGCCGTCGAACAAGAAGGCCGGCTTCTGCATCTCCTTGTAGATGTGCGCGTAGTCGAGGTCGGTGTACTCCTGCCACTCGGTGCACACGGCGATCGCATGGGCGCCGGCCGCCGCCGCGTACGGATCGTCGGTGAACTCCACCCGGTCGAGGACGTCGCGCAGGTCGTGCCGTGCTTCCGGGAGCGCCTTCGGATCGGTAATCACCGGAATCGCCTGCTCGGCGAGCAGATCGCGGACCACGGTGAGGGCCGGTGTCTCGCGCGTGTCGCCGGTGTTGGCCTTGAACGCAAAACCGAACACCGCCACCCGCTTGCCGGCGATCGTGTTGAACATGTGACTCAACATGCGGCCCACGAAGCGGTGCTGCTGCCAGTCGTTCACCCGCACCACCGACTCCCAGTAGTCGGCGACCTCCGGCAGGCCGTAGTGGCGGCAGAGGTAGACCAGGTTGAGGATGTCCTTCTTGAAGCACGAGCCGCCGAAGCCGATCGATGCCTTCAAGAACTTTGGACCGATGCGGCTGTCCCGGCCAATGGCGAACGCGACCTCGTCGACGTTCGCGCCGGTGCGTTCGCATAACGCCGAAATCGTGTTGATGGAACTGATACGCTGCGCCAAAAATGCGTTGGCAGTGAGCTTGGACAGCTCGGACGACCACACGTTGGTCGTGATGATGCGCTCGCGCGGCACCCAGTTGGCGTAGATCTCGACGATCTGCTCCAGTGCCCGTTTACCCTCCGCCGTGTCGCGGCTGCCGATGAGCACGCGGTCGGGATTTTCCAGATCCGCTATCGCCGTTCCCTCGGCGAGGAACTCCGGGTTCGACAGGACATCGAATCGAATGCCGCTGCGCTTCGAGTCGAGTATACGCTCCATCGCCTCGGCGGTACGGACGGGAAGCGTGCTCTTCTCGACGATAATTTTCGAGCGGTCGCTCGCTTCGAGGATGCGGCGCGCGGTCTTTTCGAGGTACTGCAAGTCCGACGCATACCCGGCGCCATGGCCGAACGTCTTGGTGGGAGTGTTGACGCTGACGAAGATGATGTCCGCCTCGCGGATGCCGGCATCGACGTCGGCGCTGAAGAACAGGTTGCGCCCGCGGGCCCGCTTCACCACGGCGTCGAGGCCGGGTTCGTAAATCGGCAGGGTCGACGAGTTCCAGGCGTCGATACGGGCCTGGTTGATGTCGGCGACGGTCACTTTGTACTGCGGGCACTTGTCGGCGATCACCGACATGGTGGGACCGCCAACGTACCCGGCTCCGATGCACAGGATGTCCTTCGCGAAAGCCATGGATGCCACTATATCAATCGCGGCCACGACAATTAAACGCGAGCGAACGAGAGAATTCGGGGGGCCGGTGGGCCGCCGCATCGCGTCGTGCACCCGTCGCCTCGCCCTGGCGCGGCCCGGGCGCTAAGAAGCAGGCAGCGAAAGGTGGCGCCGATGGACGAGTTCAGTTTCGAAGAGATGTTTCCCCACGGGGAGGACGCGACCGCGTACCGTCGTCTCGACGGGGATTTCGTATCGACGGACGCCTTTCGCGGCGAACGGCTGCTGATCGTCGATCCGGCGGGCCTTACCCGCCTGGCTGCCGAGGCGGTGCGCGATGTCTCGCACCTCTTCCGCCCCGGTCACCTGGCGCAACTGCGTGCCATTCTCGACGATCCCGAGGCCTCCGATAACGACCGCTTCGTTGCCCACAGCATGCTGCGGAATGCAAACATCGCCGCCGGCATGGTCCTGCCGTCGTGTCAGGACACGGGTACGGCGATCGTGATCGGCAAGAAGGGCCAGCGCGTGTGGACCGGAGGCAACGACGAAGCGGTGCTGGCGCGCGGCGTATACGATACCTACACGGGCACCAACCTGCGCTACTCGCAGCTCGCGCCACTGTCGATGTACGACGAAGTCAACACGGGCACCAATCTGCCGGCACAGATCGAGTTGTATGCCGTGGCGGGGGAGGAGTACCGATTCCTGTTCGTTACCAAAGGTGGGGGCTCGGCGAACAAGACTTTCCTCTTTCAGGAAACCAGGGCGCTGCTCGATCGCGCATCGCTTCTCGCCTTTCTGGAGCAGAAAATCCGCCACATCGGCACTGCCGCCTGCCCGCCGTATCATTTGGCGATCGTCGTGGGCGGTACGTCCGCGGAGCTGACCCTGAAGACGGTCAAGCTCGCCAGTTGCCGCGAGCTGGACGATCTGCCGGTGCGGGGCAACCGGCGCGGGCACGCGATTCGCGATCGCGAGCTCGAGGGCGAAGTGCTGGCCCTGACGCAGCGCACGGGCATTGGCGCTCAGTTCGGCGGCAAGTATTTCTGCCACGACGTGCGCGTTATCCGCCTGCCGCGTCACGGGGCCAGTTGTCCCGTGGGTGTCGGCGTGTCGTGCTCGGCCGACCGCCAGGCCAGGGCGAAGATTACCGCCGACGGGGTGTTTCTCGAGCGGCTCGAAACCGACCCGGCACGCTACCTGCCCGACGTCGACGAACGGAAGCTCGGCGGCGCGGTGGAGCATATCGACCTGCGCCGGCCGATGGACGAGATTCGTGCAACGCTGTCGCGTTACCCGATCGAGACGCGCCTTGCGCTCACCGGGCCGATGATCGTCGCGCGCGACATTGCGCACGCCAGACTGAAGGAGCGCATCGACCGCGGCGAGGGCTTGCCCGGTTACGTCAGGGATCATCCGATCTATTATGCCGGTCCGGCCAAGACACCGCCGGGTTACGCCTCCGGTTCCTTCGGGCCGACGACCGCCGGGCGCATGGATTCCTACGTCGACCTGTTCATGCGGCACGGCGGCAGCTACGTCACCCTGGCCAAGGGCAACCGCTCCCCGGCGGTGACCGCGGCGTGCAAGAAGCACGGCGGCTTCTATCTCGGGTCGATCGGCGGGCCGGCGGCGGTGCTGGCGCAGGACCACATCAAGAGCGTCGAGATGGTCGAATATCCGGAGCTGGGCATGGAGGCGATCTGGAAGATCGAAGTCGAGGACTTTCCGGCCTTCATCGTCGTCGACGACAAGGGCAACGACTTCTTCGGACGACTGTAGCGGGCACCGCCCGCGATGGCGGTTTGCGAGATCGCCTTCGCTATGACGCCGAGGCTCCCGCCTCGGGGTCAGATTTAATTTGACTTCCGGGGGGGCGAGGGCGTAGCGGAAGAAGCTGGTGAAAAGGCAACTCACGCAGTCTCGGAGGGAGGATCGAACATGTATCGCAACTTAGTCGGACTGCTGGTCTGCGGGGTCGTGTTTGGTGCGGCGTGGGTCGCTGCGCCGTCGGTCTCGGCGTTGGAACGGGACCGGGCGTGCATCGACGATGCGGTGGCCGCCAAGAAGGACTGCAAGCTGCGCTGCAAGACCGATTTCCTGTTGGCGAAAGATGCCTGCTGGAACGTCGACCACGAGTGCGCGGACGCTTGCCGGGCCCAGCGCAGCCTGTGCTACGACGGTCCGCTGGCGACGTTGGAGGCATGCCTCGCCCAGGCCCACGCCGACCTGGAGGCCGCCAAGACGGCGTGCCGGACTCAGGAGCCGCCGCTCGACCCGGTGGCGCTCGATGCGTGCATAGATGCCGCTCAGGTGACGGCGTTCACGCGCCGAGACGAGTGCCGCGAAGCGCTCGATCGTGATGCGATCAAACGCTGCCGGATGGATTTCCGCGCGTGCATAGGGCTCTGCCCGCCGCCGGCGGCTAACTGAGCGTCCGGCCTCCAGGCCGAAGGCCCGGGAGCGCGGACGCGCGGTCAACCGGAAGGCGGAACCGCCTGACGGGGGCCGGCGCCTCCGCGCTGCCCGGGTATGCCGCAGCGGTGGAAACGCTCGGAAGTACCGGTCAGAACTCGTGGTGCAGAATCTCCATCGTGCGCCGGCACAACTCGCGCCCGTAGTCGGTCCACAATCCCTGTCCCCAGTAGCGGTAGCAGCTCGTCTGTGAGGTCAGGAGGTGGAACAAGGCGTTGCGGAAGCGCGGCTCGCTGGTCGCGACGCCGGGTTTGAGTGCCTTTTCGAAGAAGAGAGCACTGGCCTCATCCATGGGACCGAGAACGTTCTCGTAGCCGCGTACCCACGAGAGGTTGTTGGTCCAGCTCCCGCCTTCGACGCTGAAGCGGCTGTCTTCCCGCTTTAGACTTTCGATCGCTTTGGCCAGCTTCTCGGGGCCGTCGCCGGGCTTGAAGCGCTCCCAGATCCGTTGCTGGAAGAGCGGTTGCACGGGCGGCAGATCCGCAGCCCGGATGCCGAGGCCGGCGAGGTGTTCGAGGTACTCGGTGACGTTGACGAGCGGCGTCGCGGAGCCGCTGGCCTCGCGGACCACCTCGAAGAACTTGGCGGGGAATTCGTTCATCATGACGCCGCCGTTCTCGCCGTCGGCGATCTGGCTGACCAGTGGCGGGACGCGGTGGCCGGCGAGTTCCCAACGATCGAGCCCTTTGGCTTCGTAGTAGGGTTGCATCTGTGCCACCAGTTTCGTGTCGCTGCCCTGGGTCTTGATGATGGCAACGATACTGACCTCGTGGCCCGCCGAGTTGCGGCAGACCAGTCGGTGCGGCAGGTGCTTCTTTTCCGGCCCGCGTCCGGTTTCCGGCTGCTCGATCGTGTGCTCCTGAACGAGCACCCAGTCGTAGCCGCAGTCTTTCAGCGTCTTGACGAACTCGTAAGCGACGTCCGGATGGTTGGGGAGTGCCATCTCGGACGGCGAAAAGCCGCGCAGCCGAGTCAGAGCGTCGGTACCGAAGATGGCGGCGAAGTGCTGTTGAAAGGCGCGCACGTGGAGGCGGAAGTCCTGGACGGGGGTCGACGGCGCGACGGCGTGGCCCCACGGCGCGCCCAACCATTCGACGCAGCGGCCGTATTCCGGGTGTACCGTGATGGCCTGCAGCGCCTCGATGACGTCGTCACTGCCCATCTTGCGCAACCCGTGCAGCAGCGTGCCCGAGTATTCGAGCATCACCCGGGGTTGCTTGCCCTCGCCGGCGAGTTGCGGGATGAACTCGCCGATGCGCTTGTAGCACCACGCGAACACCGGGGCGTTGTGATTATCGCCGATGCCCTGATGCTCCATCATGTATTGGAGGTTGCTGACGATCGCCGCCGTGCGCAGGTCGTCGCCACCGGCGGGTATGAGGGGCTGATGCATGTGCAGCGCGATGGCGCAGGCGCTGCGTATATTCGGGAAGTCGATCGAGCTCGGGCTGAACGCCGTGGCCGGCCGGGAGCGGATCACGCCCTCGATTACGGCTTCTGCGCCGCAGATATTAGGGACGTCGTCGATGTACTCGGGCAATTCTGGCATAGGGTCCTCGTTCGCTGGAAATCGTCCGTGAGGTCGCATCGCTGCGGAAGTTGGCGGGGGGCGCGCCCCGAGCTACCGGGCCATGACAAAGCCGGACCGCGCCCGGTGTGCGGGGCGCTCATCGCCGTTCCCCGACAGGCCGGGTGGCCTGCGCCAGGCTGGCTGCCGCCGCCTCGAGGTCATCATCGCAGCGCTCCACCCATGCCTCGCCCCAGAAGAAGTTGCAACTGGTCTCCGCTCGGAGCAGATGCCACAGGGCGTCCTCGACCGCGTGAGCCAGACCGGGATCGTGCCCGAATTCGCCGGCGATGCGGCGGCGGGCCGCATGGATGGCCGCGCTCAGGTCGGCGACCCGCTGCAATGCGTTGCGTTGAGCCGGGGAGCCGGTCCATTGGCGGAAGTCCCCTCCGTGGTGCCAGCCGGTGTTCCAGGCACCGGTGCGAACGCGAACCTCTCCCGTAGGGCCGTGGTCGCGGAGATAGTCGTGGATGAATACCGGGCGGATCGGGCTGTCGCGGTCCATGCGCTCGAGCAACTCGCGGTAGAAGACGCCCCAGAAGTTCCCCCTGGGGTTGGTGTTGCGGAACCAGCCGCCGTTGTCGCCGTCGGTGCAGGTGGTGACCAGGGGCACGAAGTCGCAGTGTTTCGTGCGCTCCCATACCTCGTGCAGAAACCAGCCGAAATCCATACCGGACTCCTGCGCGTCGGAGAGCTCACGGTCGCGGACGACGACGACGATCTCCTCGCCACCGTAACGCGCCACGTGCGGCCGGTAACGGATCTCGTCCCAGCGCATCGGGGTTACCGGGTCGATGTGCTCGCTGTCGACCAGAACGTAAGTGTACCCGAAGCGCTTGAGCAGCGGGATGATCTCCATGCAGAAGCCCATCTCCGGCGGCCAGAAGCCGTGGAAGTCCTCGCGCCAGAACAGGTGGCGGGCGATGCCGCGCCAGCGGGCAAGGTGTTCGGGTCGGTCCGCGGGTGGAATGAGCGGCAGGACCGGGTGGTAGTACGCGCCGCCGAGGATGTCGATGATGCGCCGGTTCTGGAGGTGCCAGAGTAAGCTGCCGCAGTCGACGGTTCCGTAGACGCGGGATTGGAAGGCCGGGTCGGTGAGGGTTTCGAGCAGAGTGCCGGAGATCGCCAGGTGGACGCGGCCGCGGTCTTCGTAGCCCCAGAGTGAGCGGGGTATGCGGTCGAGCGCCCACAGGATCTCCTTGGCCTCCCACTCGTTGGTGTTGAGCAGATGCTCGAGGTTGAACGGAGGCTGGTGGAGGTTCAGCACGAGGGCGTGGGCGAACACTTTCACCGTGGGCGCTCCTTTCCGCTCCGCAGGATAGACCGCATGGTACCGGTCTGGGTGGGGGCGGGCTAGGAGCCTGTCGGAGAAAGCGGCCCCTCGCCCTTCGACGGGCTCAGGGCGAGCGAAAAATGCTGTGAAATCAAGGCAGAGCCCGCTCGTGCTGAGCTTGTCGAAGCACCAGCGGGCCTCTCTCCGACAGGCTCCTAGGCGCCGACCCAACTCACCGCCGTGTCGATGGCTGCTTCCAGCGCCCGCGCGATCTGTTCGACGTGCTCGTCTTCGATGATAAACGGTGGGCCGATGGTGATCACGTCGCGTGCTGGATCGGTGCCGCCGGGATAGAAGAAGACCCCGTTCGCCACTCCGGCCATGACCACTTTCATCGTCAGGCCCGCGGACGCCGGGAACGGTTCGAGCGTCCGTTTGTCGCGTACCAGCTCGACACCGAGGAGCAAGCCACGGCCGCGCACCTCGGCAACGTGCGGGTGCCCCTCCAGCACGGCCAGCCGTGTCCGCAGGCGTGCGCCCATTTCGGCGGCACGCTCCACGAGATGCTCGCGCTCCATGATGGCCAGCACCGTGTCGGCCGCGGCGCAGCAGCCGGGGTGGGCGGAGTAAGTGTAAAACATCAGCTCGTCACCGTGGGCCGCCAGCGGCGCAACGACCTCGTCGCGCACGAACAGCCCGCCCATCGGAGCGTAGCCTCCCGTGAGGCCCTTGCCGCCGACCAGGATGTCGGGCGTCACGTTCCAGTGCTCGACCGCGAAGCGCCGGCCCGTGCGACCGAAGCCGGTCATCACCTCGTCCGCGATCAGGAGGATGCCGTGCCGGCGACAGATCTCGGCGACCGTTGGCCAGTACTCGTCGACCGGGGCGATGCCGCCGCCGGTCGAGCCAACGATCGGTTCGGCCACGAACGCGGCGATGGTATCGGCGCCCTCTTCCGCAATCAGCCTTTCCAGGTCGGTCGCGCAGGCAACCGCGCACAGCGGGTAACGTAGCCCCAACGGGCAGCGCAGGCAGTAACACGCCGGCGCCTTGGGCATCGGGACGAGCAGCGGTTCGAAGCCGGCGCGGCGCTTGAGATGTCCGCCGACCGCCAGCGTTGCCAACGTCGTGCCGTGATAAGAAAGGTGGCGGCCGATGACCTTCCAGCGCCCAGAACGCCCGGCGGAAACATGGTGCTGGCGGGCAAGCCGGATGGCCGAGTCCATCGATTCCGACCCGCCGGAGGTAAAGACAACCCGCGTCAACTCGGGTGGCAGCCAGCTCCTGCGCAGCCGTTCGACCAGGCGGACCCGACTCTCGGTGGCGAACGGCGGTACGACGAAGGTGGTTTCCGCCGACGCCCGGGCATAGGCTTCGCCCACCTCGCGCCGCCCGTGACCGATGTTGACGACGACGGCCCCCCCGGCCGCGTCGATGACACGCTGACCGCCGGCGGTAACGAGGTAGACCCCCTCGGTGCGGTCGATCACGACCGGGACACTGCCCGGCCCGCTGACAAACGGGTATAGTTGCGCACGCTCGGCTTCCATCGCACAGCCTCCACTGGTGGCGCCTAGCACGATTGCGCGCCGCTGTACCACCGGGCCGGCGCTACGGCCCGCCGCGATGGAGTCCCTTTCCCGTCGAGACGCAGCTTGTTAGGAACGATGCCATGCAAACCAACGTCACCCGGATGCTCGGAATCGACTTTCCAATCCTCGCCTTCACGCACTGCCGGGACGTGGTGGCGGCGGTCACCAATGCCGGCGGCATGGGCGTGCTCGGGGCAGTGGCGCACTCGCCGGAACAGCTCGACGTCGACCTGACGTGGATCCGCGAACAAACCAGGGGCCGACCGTTTGGCGTCGACCTGCTCATCCCCAGCAAGTTCGTCGGTGCGGAGACTGGCGGCATCGAACCCGGTGGCCTCAAGCAGATGCTTCCTGCGGAGCACCGCGAGTGGATCGAGGAGCTGCTGCGGCGTTACGACGTGCCGTCGCTGCCTCCGCCCGGTCCGGACAGTCAACGCGGCCGGCGCGACATGGTGGGCCTGCGCGTCGACCCGAAGAGCATGGCGCCGCTCATCGAAGTTGCCTTCCGGCACCAGGTCTCGCTGATCGCCTCGGCCCTCGGCACCCCGCCGGAGTGGCTGATCGAACGCGCCCACGCCGCGGGGATACCGGTGGCGGCGCTCGCCGGCCGGATCGACCACGCCGTTCATCACAAGCAAGCGGGTGTGGACCTGATCATCGCTCAGGGCACCGAGGGCGGTGGGCACACCGGTCAAATCGCCACCATGGTGCTGGTGCCGCAGGTCGTCGACGCCGTCGCGCCGACGCCGGTGCTCGCGGCCGGCGGCATTGCCTCGGGCAGGCAGATGGCGGCCGCGCTCGCCCTTGGCGCCGAGGGCGTGTGGTGCGGCTCGGTGTGGTTGACCACGGTCGAGGCGGAAACCACGCCGGTCATCAAGGAGAAGTTCCTCGCCGCCACTTCGGCCGACACGCTGCGCTCGCGGTCGCTCACCGGCAAGCCGGCGCGCATGCTGCGCACGGCGTGGACCGACGCATGGGAGGCCCCCGGCGCACCCGACGCCTTGCCGATGCCGTTGCAGAGCATTCTGGTGCTCGACGCCCAGCGCCGCATCCATCGCGTTGCCCACAAGTCCGACTCCGGCGCCCGCCAGCTCGCGACCTACTTCGTTGGTCAGGTCGTGGGGCAGATGAACACGATCAAGTCCTCCCGGGATGTCGTCCGTGAAATGATCGAGGAACTCGTGGATGCCATGGAGCGGATAAACGGCCTGGTGGCAGGCGGCGAGTGAGCGCGAAAGGAAATTGGCCCCTTCCTTGGCGCGGGGCCTGGCTACGTCTATAGTGCGGGTGCAGCGGCGGGGAATTCCGCCGACGACCGGTTACTAACGAAAGGAGTGCACCATTAATACACGAATCTTTGTGGGGAACCTGAACTTCGCGACCACCGAGAGCGCACTGCACGCTCTGTTCGCAGAAGTCGGGGAAGTGGCAGAGGTCTTTCTTCCGGCCGACCGGGAGACCGGCCGGCCGCGGGGCTTCGCCTTCGTAGAGTTCGCCGATTCGGCTTCGGCGGCACGAGCTGTGGAACGGTTCAGCGGCTACGAACTGGACGGGCGCACGCTGCGGGTAACGGAGGCGGAAGAGCGGCGACCGCGGCTGGGTGGGGGCGGCGGCGGCGGGGGCGGGGGCTGGGCTCCGGGCCCGGACCCGGGGCCACCGATGGGATTCGGCGGCCGCGACCGACCGAAACCCAAGGGTAGCCGGCGCGGTTTGCGGGCGCGCAAGCGCAGTCTCTGATCGCCGCTCCGATCCTGTCCACAGGAGCACGGAATCGGGAGCCGGGGACGAGCGCCGGAACGCCAAACGCGTTAGTACGACGAGGGCGTTTCCCGCTCCGTGCTCCCGAATCCGGGCGGTTTTTTTGCCGCAGCGCCGGTCAAACTTCGAGCACGATCTTACCGATGTGCTGGGCGCCTTCCATGAGGCGGTGCCCCTCGGCGGCGTCCGCCAGGGGCAGGCGCTTGTAGATCAGCGGACGGACCTTGTCGGAGGCGATCAAGGGCCATACCCGCGATTCCAGGGCGCGGGCAATCTCGCCCTTGCGCTCGACGGACTGAACGCGCAACGTCGACCCGGTCAGCGTCAGGCGCTTGAGCATCACGGGCATCAGGTCGATTTCGACTTTGCTGCCCTTGTTGAACGCGATATTCACGAGGCGACCGTCGCGGTTGAGGCAACTGATGTTGCGCTGCACGTAGTCGCCCCCGACGATGTCGAGAATTACGTCGACCCCCTTGCCGCCGGTGCATTCCTTGATCGCCGCCACGAAGTCCTCGGTGAGGAAGTCGACAGCGCGAAACGCCCCTAATGCAGTGACGCGCCCGCAGTGTTCGGGGCCAGCCGCCGTGGCGAACACTCGGTGGCCAAGGGCGGCGGCGATCTGAACTGCCGTGGTTCCGATGCCACCCGCGCCGCCATGCACCAGCAACGTCTCGCCGGGCGCCAGACCGGCTCGATCCCAGATGTTGCTCCATACGGTGAAGCAGGTTTCGGGCAACGCCGCTGCCTCGGTCATCTCGAGGCCGTCCGGAACGGGCAGGCATTGCAGAGCCGGGGCGACGCAGTACTCCGCATAGCCGCCGCCGGTGGTCAACGCGCAACAGACATCGCCGGTACGCCACCGATCGACCGCTGCGCCGGCCGCCACAATGGTGCCGGCGATCTCGAGTCCAGGTAGGTCACTGGCGCCCGGCGGGGCCGGATACATCCCCTTGCGCTGGTAGATGTCCGGCCCGTTGATGCCCGCCGCGGCGACGCGAATCAGCACTTCTCCCTGGCCCGGCACCGGTGTGGGCCGCATCGCCGGCACCAGGACCTCGGGGCCCCCGGGCCTTGAGATCTCCACACACCGCATCGTCGGCGGAACGGTTTCAGTCATCGCCCGCTTCCCTTGAGCGAGAGGCGCAGACCGGGCAAGCCCTTAAGCTCCTCGCACCGCCACCGCTTTGATCTCGACGCGCATCTGCGGCATCGCCAGGCCCGTGACCCCGACGGCCGTCCATGCCGGCTGATGGTTCGGAAAGGCTTCGCGCAGGGCGTTGACGACGGGAGTCATCTGGCTCATGTCGAGATGGTACGACGTGATTTCCACGACGTCGTCCAGCGAGGCGCCGGCTTCGGCGAGCACGCGAGCCATGTTGCGGAACGCCTGACGGGCCTGTTCGCCGACATCGTCGGAGATGCTGAAGCTCTCGTTGAAACCGGCCTGCCCGGATACGTAGATGGTGTTGCCGACCTGTACACCCTGGGAGAAGTGGAACTGGTCGCGCATGATTTCCGTTCCGGCGGGGACAAGCAAACGTCGATCGGCCATGGCGGCTCCTTTAGTTGCGACCGCAGCCGCGGTCTGGGTTGGGATTGGCGCGTGAACGGGCGGGCGGGCGACCCACTCCACGGTGTCGCCCGCCGCGACGGCGCCGGGTATGAGCACAGAGGCGTAAACGCCGAGGTTCTGATCGGCATGGCGGACGATGGCGCGCAGGAGGGCCGGGTCCTTGGGAAGGTCCGGCTGCGGCTGGATGGGCATGGCGCAGCGAAAAGCGGGTAGATGAACGGCGATTTCGGCCTTGCCGACACGCAGTTTGCCCCCGCACCAGTCGAAATCGGCGAAGTCGGCGGTGTCGCCGTCGGGCTCGATCAGGAGGTTCGGCCGGAATCGGCGTACCGCGGCGTCGCTGCCCGGGCTGAGGCGGCGCAGTGCCGCCAGGGCGGTGGTGGTGACGAGGTGCAGCGGAAACGCATCGAAGTACGTACCCGGGGGCGAGACGAATTCCATCAACTCGCGCGGGAACTTCGCGAAGTTGGGCAACGGTTCGTTGTCGAGTCGTCCGAGCAAACGGCGGATCTCCTTGAAAAGGTCCGGGTCGTCCGGGCGACCACGCCGGTAGTGGGCGAGGTCGTCGGCCGGGCGGAGTGGGCAGAGGGTTACCGGCCGGCCGATCAGTTGCGACAGGCGAACGGATATTTCCGCCGAGTCGCTGCGCAGGACGGTGCCGTCCGGCATGGTGATCGCGGCGGGCGGCGAGCCGCCGTCCGAGGGCTCTTCGAGGTATTGCGCGCGGCAGAGGAGCAGCGCCGGGAAGTTGCGCGCCCCGCGGATTTCCCCTGCCTGCTCGTCACGAAGTGCCCAGCCGCGGTCGCCGGGGATCCCGCGCGTGCCCAGGGCGGCGTGCGGGAGTTGTTCGCCGCCCATCGATTTCACCGGGTAGCGCCAGACTTCGCGCACCTTTCCGATCAGCATTCACCCTCCCGTACGCGCGTGGGCGTTGCCCGCCGGCTATGCCGCTTGCTTGACGATCGTCGGCGCGGCGCCCGGACGGTAGTACGTCCAGCGGGTCGGCGGTTCGGCAACTCCAGCCGGCGGCGTGGGATGCTCCGCGAACGCGCGGATGCGCTCGGCAAACGTCTCTCCGAGCGCGACCAGGTTCGGGTCCGGCTCGCCAAGCGCGGCTTTCCACCGGGCCTGCACCTCGCGGGCCCGCTCGGCGACCCGCGCGGAGGGGGCGTTGGCGAGGACTGCGACCAGGGCCGGGTATTGAGCGGTCGCGGTTTCGCGCAGCAGCGCACCGCGCGTCCGTAACGCGGGATCGCGGTGGTTGTGCAGCCTCAAGTAGCCGCGCAGAGCCGTGTCGACCGCTTTGAGCGCCGACGGTCCCGTTTCCAGGTAGAGCCGCCGGTGCGCAGCGTCGATCGCTTCCTCTAGCTGCTGCCACGTCATGTGCAGCGGCTGCGCTACGGGATTGGCTTGGAAGCCACCGGCGACGGTCCAACCGAACGTTGTCGACAAACGCTGCTGCTTCTTCATGCGTTCGTACAGGCGGGTGCCGGCACACGGTACCAGGGGGGTTACCTGGGCGATCGTCGGCGCCAGGCGGACGAAGGCGTCGACGTCTTGCGGCATGTTCTCGGGCGTATGGAAGTCGAAGCCGAGAATCAGCGACCCGACCACCGTGATGCCGACCTCGCGCAGGCCGTCGAACAGCGCCTGCACGTCGCCGCCCTTGCGCTTACGCAGGTGGGCGTCGTGTTGCAGAACGTCATCGAGAGTCGACTCGACGCCGATCCACACCGTCGCGAGCCCATCGGCAGCGAGCTCCTCGGGATCCAGCTTGGAGAGCGTCCGGACGCTGCCGAAGGTGAAGTAGCCAAGGCGGCCGGCAGTCGCTTCGTCGCCGCGGATGCGCCGGCCGAGGGCGCGCGGATACTCGGGGTCCGTGAAAAGATCCTCGTCGAACAGCTCGAACATGCTGCGTCCCGCGCCGTCGTTGACGAAGTGATGGCGCATGAAGGTGTAGGCTTCGTCGGGCGAAGCGACCTGGAACTTCTTGTACTTGAAGAACGCCGAGGTGTTGCAGAAGTCGCAGGCCGCCGGGCAGCCGAGCGAGGCCAGCACTGGCCGTCCGCCGACGACGCGCAACTGCGGTCCGAGGGCGGCCAGGTGCGATCCGGAGCGCGGCATCGTGTACTGGGTGATGGGCCGTTCCGCCGGCAGATCGCCAATCAGCCGGCGCATGAAGCGCACCCCCTCTTCGTGGCACAGATGATGGGCGCCGGTGCGGATAGTTTCGGCCACGGCAACGTCCGCCGGCAGCGGGTCGAGCACTTGCGCGATCGCGTAGCCGCCGACGACGCGGATGGCGTCGGGCGCCAGAGCCTTCGCCCGCTCGATCATGTCCGCCGTCTGGCGCAGCGTGTTCCAGTTCACCTGGAACCCGACTACGTCGCAGCCTTTGCGCAGCTCGGCCTCGAACTCGGCCATCGTCGGGTGTTCGAGCACGCAGCACTCGGCGTTGAGGTTCTCCGCCATCAGATAGAAAGCCCAGTAGTGGCCGTGCATCGTCATCGCGAACGGACCCTGCGACGGCGATAGTTGCCCGGTGAACGGATCGAGCGGATCCCACCCGTCTTCGGAAAGCGGGAACGGCTTGTATGGGCTCGCAAACAATACGCGCATGGCAGCCTCCTTGGAAATCGGCCTGGCGCGTCGGGCCGCGCCGCGCGATCGCCAGGCAGTTGTGGGAGTTCTCTTCCCGGCTAAGCCTCCGGAACCCGAACTTGACAAAACGTACGTGTTTCCTTTATCCGACTCAAGGCGGAGCGAGCAAGAGAAAAAGGAGGCTTTCGAAAACGCGTGCGGCGCAAGTCGAATCGAGTTGCCGCCGGCAAGGCGGCGGCGGTGCGCGAGCGAGCCGGACGGCACCCAGTCCGTCTCTTGCCGCTCGATCCCGGTGCGCCGCCGCGCGGGCGTCCGGCCCAGCCGTCGAGCCCCGGCGAGCGTTCGGAGGCGTTGCGAGCGCGAGTCTTGTTGGCCGCCGCGGAGGCGTTTGCCGACAAGGGCTACTTCGCTGCAACCATCGAGGACGTGATTGCCCGCGCGGGCATGTCGCGGCGTACGCTCTACCAGATCTTTGCCAATCGTGAGGACGTTCTGGCCGCGCTTTACGAGGATGTCGAAGCCCGGATGCTGGCTGCGATCGAGGCGGGGGTGGCGGCGGCACCCGATCCGGCGAGCAAGGTGTTGGCGGGAATCGAAACCTGGTTGATGGCGCTGGCCAGCCACCCGGGGTTGGCGCGGGTTCTGATCGTCGATGCGCCTGCTGCCGGGCCGCGTCTGGCCCGCATCAGCGAGCGGGCGCACGCCGCGGTGGCGGACCTGATTGCCCGTCTGCTCGAGGTGGCGGTGGCGGAGGGTAGGGTGCAACGGCCGGATCCCCTCATCCCGCGGGCGCTGGTCGGTGCCGTTAACGAGGTGATTGCGCACCTCCTGCGCCGCGGCGAGCGTCTCTCGGACACCACGCCGATCGTGCTCGAGCTTTTCATCCGCCTTGTCGGCCCGCCGCTGGATGGCTCTGCGGTGCCGACGTTGCCACCTCGGCGTCGTGCATGAACGCGGTCGAGCGCGCGACTGAAAGCCGCCGTTCGGGTTCGTAGCGGCCTCTGCGGGGGCGCGGAGGGGACTCAGGGGCCCGGGGCAGCGAGGGCGGCGAGAGCCTGGCGGGGGCCCGGGGCGTGGCCGTCGAAAGTGGGCTGGAAGAGGCCCATGGCAGACCAACGAAACAGACGCACCGCCTCTTCCGGCGACCAATACACGGCGCCGGCGAAGCGTGGGTCCTCGAACACCCGCCGCCGCAGGTCGCGGACGAAGCCGGCCTGTCCGGCCTCCGTCAACGGATAGCCATCGATCGCGCAGCGGTGGCAGCAGCAGAAATGCGTGCAGCAATAGCTGCTCAGGCGGCAGCAGTTCGTCGACGAGGCCTCCGCCGGGTAAGCGTACTCGGCGACGAAGACGGGCAGAGCCAGATCGGTGACGAGACGGCTGACGGTTGTGTCGAACTGTGCGGTACGGTCCGCCCCCCAGTCCGAGGGGTAATACGAAAGTCCGGCCAGTGAGACGGGTATGCCGTGGGCGCGCATCGTGGAGAAGAACGCCGCCGCCAGACGGGAGTCGTAGCCGCGCGATATGTGCAGAATGATCTCGAGGTCGTTGCGCCCGGTGGCGTCCTCGATGCCCGCGAGAGTAGCGCGCATCAGTTTGGCTGCATCCGGCCAGATGTTGCGCCGCAGGTAGTCGAGATCGTCGGAGATCTCGAAGGCGCCACAGAAGCCATAGTCGGTTTCGTTGCCGATTCCGTACGTGGATGTCCTGAGCCCGTCGGCGAGCAGGAGTCCAACGGCGTCGCGAGCCCAGGCGCGGGCCGCTGTGGCCCGGTCGTCCACGGACAGGTTTGCCCATGCGGCGGGGGCATCCTGACGATTGTCCGCTCCCCAACCCTGGCTCATGAACAGAGTTGGTATGACATACAGACCCGCCGTCTGGGCGCGTCGGGCGAGAGCACGCGCGTGGCGGTCGAGGGTGCCCGGCTCGAGGTTGCCGGGTTGGTCTTCCACCCACAGGCGCAAGCGGAAGACATCGGCGCCGTTTCGGCGCATTTCCTCGATCGGATCGACCCGCACGCCTCCGGTACTCCAGGTGCGCCCGCTTTCCTCGAAGGCCATGACGTAGTTGGCATCAATGCCCCACAGTTTCGCCGGCCGTGCCGGCTCCCGGTCGGGCGGCGATTCGGACGAGGATGAGCCGCAGCCAGCGGCGAGGACGGTCGCGAGGACCATAACAGCCGCGCGCACTGCGGGATGCGCCGTTGCCGTTCGCGTCGCCATTACTCCACTTGCCGCGCGGTCTGCGGGCATCGTCCGAGGTTCGGGCGATGCGGGTTTTCTTGCCCTGCCGCGACTCTGCGACGAGTATCCATCTTCGCAACTCGATTGGCAACGGCAGTTTCCCGGCCTTCCGCGCGGGTGGCGAAGGCGACGGCTGGTAGCCAGGTCGGCGTGGTTGGATGTGCTCTGTGTGGTAGAAAGAGTTGCATGCGGCAAACGAGCAGGTGAGGGGACTAACCCCTTGCGGAAAGGGTAGGAGGGTCTCGATGGGAGCGACGGGGAAGGCGATAAGGACGGCACGGGCGGCCGATCCGTGTGTGATGGCGATCTTCGGGGGGGCGGGCGACCTGACCAAGCGCAAGCTCGCACCTGCCCTTTACAACCTGGCGCATCACGGATTACTGGCGTCGCAGTTCGCCATCGTCGGCGTAGCCATGGACGACTACGACGACGAATCGTTTCGCGCCCGGCTGACCGAGGCCGTGCAGAGTCACGGCGGGGTTTTTGAGCCCGATGAGTGGGCGCGCCTGCGGCGCAACTGCTTCTACGTGAGGGGGAAGTTCGACGACGCGGCGACCTACCAGAAGGTTGCGGAGCGCATCGCCGCCGCGGCCAAAGCCAGTGGAGCGCCCGGCAATGCGTTATATTACCTGGCGACGCCGCCGCAGTTCTTCGGCACGATTGCGACGCACCTCGGGACGGCCTCGCTGGTCAAGCCGGTGGGTGACGCCGGGGGTTGGTCGCGTCTGGTCGTCGAGAAGCCCTTCGGGCGCGATCTCGCCTCGGCGCAGGCGCTTAATCGCCAGTTGCTGGCGGCTTTCGACGAAACGCAGATCTTTCGCATCGACCACTACCTCGGCAAGGAGACGGTTCAGAACATTCTCATGTTCCGCTTCTTGAACGGTATCTTCGAACCTATCTGGAACCGCCGTTACGTCGACCACGTGCAGATACTGGTGGCCGAGACCCTCGGCGTCGAGGGCCGCGGCGCTTACTACGACACCGCCGGGGCACTGCGCGACATCCTGCAGAACCATATGTTCCAGTTGCTCTGTCTGGTGGCCATGGAGCCTCCGGTTTCGTTCGAGGCCGAGGACGTGCGCAACGAGAAGGTGAAGGTGCTGCACGCGATCCGGCGTCTGAAGGACGAGGAGGTCTTGCAGCAGACGGTACGCGGGCAGTACGGGTCCGGGGCCATCGAGGGCCACGACGTGCCGGCGTACCGCGCCGAGCCGAGTGTCGATCCGACGTCGTCCATCGATACCTACGCGGCGATGAAGCTGTACGTCGAAAACTGGCGCTGGGCCGACGTGCCGTTTTATCTGCGCACCGGCAAGCGGCTGGCGAAGCACGACACGGAGATCGTCATTCAGTTTCGTCGTGCGCCGCTGACCCTGCTACCCGGCGAGTGCGGGCAGCAACCGAACCGCCTGGTCATTCACATTCAACCCGACGAACGCATCTCCCTGAGCTTTCAAGCCAAGGTGCCCGGTCCCGTGTTGCAACTGGCGCCGGTGGAGCTGCAGTTCTCTTATCGTGACCTCGGTGAAGACACGGGGGCCACGGGATACGAGACGCTCATCTACGACTGCATGATCGGCGACTCGACGCAGTTCCATCGCGCCGACATGGTCGAGGAGGCCTGGAAAGTGGTGACGCCGGTGCTCGATGTGTGGCAGGCCTTGCAGCCGCGCGACTTCCCGAACTACCCCGCGGGCTCCTGGGGGCCGACCGCTGCCGACGCTCTGCTGGAGCGCGACGGCCGCCAGTGGGTGGTGGCCGTATAGCTCCGAGTCCGGGAGGACCCCGTCCTCCCGGCGTTTCTACGCGCTGTGACGGCGTGCTGCCGTCGCCCGTCGCTGCCTAGCGTTCGGTATCGGTATCCTCCCGCGATGTGCTCCGCGATCGAGCCCGGAGCGGGTGTGTGCCGCGATGCCGATTCCGATCGGGATCAGGTCGGGCGTAGATCTGAGAGTTCACTCGCGGCGAGCAGGCAATCGCCAGTGGCGATGTGCGCCGCCCGGGGGCTCCGCGCTAGTGCTGGATTGGGGGGCTGGACCTGGCTCGCCGCGCGCATGCGAGGACGCACGCCATGTGTCACGGATAGTGAAGATGCGGCCGATTGGGCACGTGCGCGTCGGAGGTCTTGACAGTTCCAGAGCCTGCACTTGTCTTGTGGAATCGGCCGGTTGCGGACTCGGGCGACATGGCGCGTCGGAACGGTTTACGCCCTCGGGGATGCCCTGCGGCGTCGCGGCTGTCGATCGGGCCACGGTGCGGCCGGCCTTCTCTGGCACGCATCGTGCTGTAGCTCTGTTGTGGCGTCGTCTCTGAGCCGGAAACCCCGGTTATGGAGACACGATCGGTTGACCGGGGAAGGGCACGGCGGAAAAGCCGGGTTGCCGGGTCAGCCGGTGGGGCGGTGAGGGGAGGCTGCAACACAAGGTTACGCGGAGGAGAAGCGATGAAACGCATGGTGGCAAAGGTTGTTTTCCTGGGAATGCTGACGTTGTTGGCGACGGCGCCTGAAGCTCGGGGGTTGAGTGTCACGATATCGCGAATCAACGGTTACTTCACGGGGAGCGGGGGGGAGTTCAACGTCAAGCCCATCTCGGGCGACCCGTTAACTAGCGTGCTGAATTACTACCACGCGAACGCCGTGGTTAACGGAGGGTTCGAGTCGTTCTGTTTGGAGAAGAACGAATACATCGGTACCCCCGAGACGGTTAATTACGCGATCAGTGGCGCCGCCGTGAACGGTGGCGTCGGCGGCGGCAACCCGGATCCGGTTTCGGTCGGCGCGGCGTTCCTGTACATGGAGTTCGCCAAGGGTACGCTGCTCGGGTACAACTACACGCCCGGAGCCGGTCGCCAGTCGTCGGCGGGTTTGCTGCAGGATGCGATCTGGTGCCTCGAGGACGAGCACGCCTGCGGGAGCAACGCCTTTATCACGCTGGCGACGACGCAGTTCGGGTCGCTCGCTGCGGCAAAGGCTAACAACGGCGGCCAGTACGCCGTGGGGGCGCTGAATACCACGCACCTCACCAATGGCAGTCTGCGGCAGGACATGTTGGTGCTGACCGAGGTGCCGGAACCTGCGACGCTGCTGCTTCTCGGCAGCGGGTTGGCGGGGTTGTCGGTACTGCGCCGAAAGATCGGCCAGCGCAGTTAGCGCCGTTAGCGGAGTCGTTTTCGGAGAAACGCGCCCGTGCCGCGCTCGTCGCGGCACGGGCGCGTTCGTTCTCGGGTGCGGATGCATCGCGATTCCCGCGTGGTGCGTGCCGGCACGCGCGACCAAGATCGCGTTCAGAGCCAGGGACCCAGGGCTCGCTCGTGCCGCATCACCTCGGTTAGCTCGATGCCGGGTTGACCGCGCAAGTGGCCAGCTCCGACGGAACGTGCTGGGACGCGGAGTTTCCCAGCCCGCCTTCGAGGCTTACGAGCGAGGTGTTCAAGGACACCGGAGAAATAGGCGCGGGTCGACGCGATGCCCGATCGGCCGCCGGACGCCCGCCCCGATCCGGTGGGAGTCGGGGTAGGCGTCCGGCGGGCCCGGCGCGTCCTGCCGGAGCATCTCCTTTACGGCACGTCGCGACAGGCCAGGATGCGAGCGCCGCGCGCCGCGCAACTGGCGATCGTGTCCTGCCGCTCTGTGTAGTTCGACACCGTCTGTACGCGAACCCGTAACGGGGTTTGACCGACTCCCGGCAACGAGAAGGTCAGCCCGTTGCCGACCGCGCGCACGCGGAAGAACAGCGGTACGCGTCGTTTCGAAAACCGCACATAGCTCTTGGTCGCGGCGTCCTTGCAGTGGATGCTGCCGCGCTTCACCGTGCACTGGGCGCCCGTGAACGGCAGCGTCGCTACCGTTCCAACGGTGCTTTCGACGACGAGAACGGCACCGTTGTTGTCGACGTCGTCAACGAACGTCGGACCGGTCGTGGCATCGAGTTCGGCGCGCAGGCGGATACGGTCGGTATTCGGCACCTGCCCCTGGTTCAACGACAGGTAGCCTACGCTCAGGCCGGCAATGCTGCAGAGACCGTCCTGACAGGCCCCGCTGGAACACGCCGAACCGTTGGGTAAGAGCGCGTACGGGCACGATCCGGCCGGCTCCACGCAGGCGTCGCTGGTGCATTCGTTGCCATCGCCACAAACCACCGGCGTGCCCGGCACACACACGCCACCTCCGATATTGCACGTCTCGACCCCGTTGCAGCCGACTCCGTCGTCACAGTCCGAGTCCTGCGTGCATGCCACGCACGGTGACGGGGTGGTGCGGAACGGGGAGAAGTTCACGCTGCCCACCACCGAATCGCAGCCGGCGTTCCCGGGTCCGGCAACGCAGCCCCACCAATTGTCTTCGGCATCCAGGCTTCCGAGGCTGATGCTCGAGGCGTCGACGCCGATGGCGTTCCCGGTGATGGAGTTGTCCTCCACCGTGTTGAGGGCCGTGTCCGAGGCTACGCCGCTCTCCGTGAACGGGTTCGGTAGATCGTCCGGGTTGGCGATGACCTGGTCGTGGCCGGTAATCAGGTTGCACGACGCGGTGTTCCCGGTGGCATCCCCAGGCGAGCACAGGCTGAAATCCCCACCGGCGAAGACGATGCCGCTGTTGTTCTGCGCAACTGAGTTGCTCGTAATGACGTTGTTCTTTGCAGAGAAGATCAACACTCCGGCGCCCGTGCCGTTGTCCGGGTCGCCGATGTACCGGTGGCCGCTGATGACGTTCCCGCTGATGGTCACCGGACCCGCGCCGAATCCAACCTGGACGCCGTTCTGCGCAATCAGCGGCGTCGCGCCGGCGCCCGTCACGGTGGCGCCGGTAATGGACCCCGTCGCCAACCCGTCGGGTGTATCCGCACACCCGCAACCGTTGAACGTGACCCCGTTCTTCTGATACCCGCTCACGGCCACCCCGGCGATGTCGACGTCGGCCACGTCGGGTCCTTTCGCCTGGACGAGTATTCCCAACCCGCCCTGTACCCCATCGAGCGGATCGTTACGGATGTTCGTCACCGAACCGCCGTTAATCGCTCCGGAGGCATTCCGATAATAGATGCCGACGAAGCGCGTTGGATTGAAGGCAGCGGCAAGCGAACCGTCGACGCTCAGATTGTTGAGGGTTACGCCTGTCGCCCCCGACACCAACACAATCGCGGTGCCATTGCCATTCGAGCATGGGCTCCCCTGCGTCGTGTCGGTTACTACCGTCGCCGGCCGCACGAGCGCCCCGGGCTGCGCATTCACCGTCGTGCCGCTCACCGTAATGCTCACCTGCTCCGCATAAGTCCCGGCCAGCACCTCAACCGTGGTGCTCGCCGGCAACAACGGCGACCCGGCGACTGCTTCGATGCTCAGCGCCACCGTCCCATCGGGTCCGTCCACGTACACGCCTCGGTCGAAGCCGTTCGCCGCAACGAGACTGCCAACGGTCTGCCCGGTGGCCTGCGTGTACACGTGCCCCGTACCCAGCGGAGCGGTTGGAACGGTGCACGAGGCCACAAGCCCCGTGCTGATGAACGAGTTGCCGCTCACCGTCGTGCTCGGGCCCCGGGCCCGGAAGCTGGTCGCCGACCGCGCCGTCGTCCCGGAGAACGTGTTTCCACTGATCGTCGCCCCACTGGCATCGATCGTCACCAGGGTGTTGCCCTGTTCCTGTCCGACGGCCGTACACCCGCCGACGCCAATCCCGCTGCTACTGCAGCCGCCGGCCGTACCGCTTACGACGTTCCCGGTAAAGGTAATACCGGAATGCGATCCGCCCCCGGAACCACCGCTGATGACGACGAGCTGGCGGGGGACGTTTGCCAGCGTCCATTGCGACCCGAAGCCGCATCCGGCGGGATTCGCTCCGGTGAACGTCTGGCCGCTGAACGTGTTTCCCGAAATGACGAAACTGGAGATCGTCGCCCCGTACTCGGTCATTAACCCGGCATCGCCGGCCGCGACAATCTCGTTGTCGCTGACCACGGCACCGGCGTGATTCCCCTGGAAGTACACCGCCGCGCTTTCCAGGCCCGGACTCGGGTTGTCGATGCCGACGATCGTGAAGCCCTGTCCGATGTCCCCGATCTGCACCCCGTTCACGCCCGCAGTTATTCGTATTGTGCCAAGCGCGCCGTTCGTGATGCCGGTAATCGTTGTCAGCGCACGTCCGTTGCGCGACTTCAGCACGATCTGGCGGTCAATACCAACGTTCTCAACGTACGCACCGTCGTCCACAAGGACGGTGTCCCCACCGCCAGCCGCCGCCAGGGCCACGCCCGCACCGATAGTCGCGGCGCCCAGACCCGAAGTGCAGCTCCCGTCGATGCCGTCATTCGGCACGCACACCACCGCGGCCCTCGCCGGGACGGCCGTGCCCAACCAGCCGATCGCGATCGCCAGACCAACACACGCGGCTATCCGCGACCAGGTCGCCGGCTCGCCTGCCCGGACTACGCTCTTTCCCGTACGCATCGTGTACCCCCTCCATTCAGTTTGGGAGCGACGGCCGGTTGAACACCACCCGCGCTCGTCATTTGGCGTCGTGCGCAAGTATCGTTTGTCCAAAGAAATCGCAATATGGGAATTACCCGTGGCACCCCACGGGTTTTCCCTGAGGTCGCTGCTCTACTGGCGATGATGGAGGGCGGTGCCAGAAACGCCACTCCAGCCGTGGGAGATTGCCGCGAGCTTGCCGTCGCCGGCCATGGGAAGCGCTGAGGCTCCGCCCTTCGAGAAAGCGCGGCACCGCACGCGTTCGACGGCTGCTCATGGCCAGTATTGAGCAGGATGCCATCTGTACTCTGTCCGCATGCCATCCGGCGCGGGAGGACTTCGAAAGCCAGGGATGACCGCGGTGTGCGACGCCCGCCGGGGGTACTTGGATACCCGGGCATCCTGCTTCGTCCAGATGAGCCGAATGGCCTCCGACTCGTCGATGAGGCGAGGGGGTTGCCCGAGGCTGTCGACCTGATCGGCTCTCTCGCGGCTTGCCATGGAAAATCACGAGGAGTAGCCGTCACGCTGAACACATGGCGCCGCCCATCGGATGGATCGGTTGGAAGCATTTGATCGAGGGACGAAGCAGGGTTACGGTCGACGGAGCGTCAATCCTCAGGGAGGAGTCCTTATGAATAAGGAAGCCACATGTCCATTCGCCTCGATGACCGGCTCCCGAACCGTCGCCGGCGCGCAATCAAACCGCGACTGGTGGCCGAACCGACTGAACGTCGCGATGCTGCACCAGCACTCCGAGCGCTCGAACCCGCTGGGTCGCGACTTCGATTACCCGCAGGAGTTCAAGAAGCTCGACTACGCCGCGCTCAAGCGGGACATCGCGGACCTGATGACCGACTCTCAGGACTGGTGGCCGGCCGACTGGGGCCACTACGGGGGTCTGTTCGTCCGCATGGCGTGGCACGCCGCGGGCACCTACCGCATTTCGGACGGTCGCGGCGGCGCCGGAAACGGCGACCAGCGCTTCGCGCCGATCAATAGCTGGCCGGACAACGCCAACCTCGACAAGGCCCGCCGCCTGCTGTGGCCGATCAAGAAGAAGTACGGCAACCGGATCTCGTGGGCCGACCTCCTCATTCTCGCCGGCAACGTGGCGCTCGAGTCGATGGGTTTCAGGACCTTCGGCTTCGGCGGCGGCCGCGCCGACACCTGGGAACCGCAGGACCAAGTCTACTGGGGCCAGGAGACGACCTGGCTCGGCGATGAACGGTACAGCAGCGGACGCCAGCTCGAGAACCCGCTCGGTGCGGTCCAGATGGGTCTCATCTATGTGAACCCGGAAGGGCCGAACGGTAACCCGGACCCGGTCGCCTCGGGCCGCGACGTGCGCGAGACCTTCGCGCGCATGGCGATGAACGACGAAGAGACCGTCGCGCTGGTCGCCGGTGGCCACACCTTCGGTAAGGCGCACGGCGCCGGCGATCCGGCGCTGGTCGGTCGCGAGCCCGAAGGCGCGACGATCGAGGAGATGGGCCTTGGCTGGAAGAACGCGTTCGGCTCCGGGAAGAGCGTTCACACGACGACCAGCGGCATCGAGGGCGCGTGGAAGCCCAACCCGACGAAGTGGGACATGGGCTATTTCGACATACTCTTCGGCTACGAGTGGGAGCTGACCAGGAGCCCCGCCGGGGCGCAGCAGTGGGTGGCGAAGGACGTGAGGCCCGAGCACATGATACCGGACGCGCACGATCCGTCGAAGAAGCATTCGCCCATGATGACGACGGCCGACCTGTCGCTGCGTTTCGATCCGATATACGAGAAGATCTCACGGCGCTTCCACCGGAATCCGCAGGAGTTCGCCGACGCCTTCGCGCGCGCGTGGTTCAAGCTGACCCACCGCGACATGGGTCCGAAGTCGCGCTACCTTGGCGCCGAGGTTCCGGCCGAAGACATGATCTGGCAGGACCCGGTCCCGGCGGTAAATCACCCGCTCGTCGGCGCGGCCGACGTCGCGGCGCTCAAGGCGAAGGTGCTTGCTTCCGGCCTGTCGATCCAGGACCTCGTCGTGACGGCGTGGGCCGCGGCGGCCAGCTTCCGCAATTCCGACAAGCGAGGCGGCGCCAACGGCGCGCGCATCCGCCTCGCGCCGCAGAAAGACTGGGCAGTCAACCAGCCCCGCGTCCTCGCCAGGGTGCTCAAGACGCTCGAAGGTATCCGGAAGGACTTCGACGCGACGGCGGCCGGCGGCCAGAAGATCTCGATGGCCGACCTTATCGTGCTCGCCGGCTGCGCCGCGGTCGAGTCGGCGGCGAAGGCGGCCGGCCTCGCGGTGACGGTACCTTTCTCGCCGGGTCGCACCGACGCGTCGCAGCAGCAGACCGATGTCGAGTCCTTTGCGGTGCTCGAGCCGCACGCGGACGGCTTCCGCAACTATGTGCGCGAAGGCATCGACGCACCGGCGGAGGAATTGCTACTCGATAGAGCGCAGTTGCTGGCGCTGACCGCGCCCGAGATGACCGTGCTCGTCGGCGGCATGCGGGCCCTCGGTGCCAACGCAAACGGATCGCGCCATGGCCTCCTCACCGACCGCGTCGGCACGCTCAGCGCAGACTTCTTCGTCAACTTGCTCGATATGGGTACCGAGTGGCGGCAGTGGTCGGAGAAGGGGGTCTACGAAGGCGTCGACCG
Organism: Candidatus Binatia bacterium; assembly: GCA_023150935.1. Taxonomy (NCBI): domain Bacteria; phylum Candidatus Binatota; class Binatia (SeqCode); species Binatia bacterium. The sequence goes on from JAKLJW010000015.1 coordinate 37,014, forward strand.
CAAGACCGGAAAGGTACGGTGGACCGGCACCCGCGCCGATCTCGTTTTCGGCTCGAACTCGGAGCTAAGGGCGCTGGCCGAGGTTTACGCTCAGGACGACAACCCCGGCAAGTTTGTCGCCGACTTCGTGGCGGCATGGACCAAGGTGATGGAGCTCGACCGCTTCGACCTCCGCCGGTAAACGTGCGTCCCGTGTCGGGGGCACGGCATGCCGCCCTCGGGGACGTCGTGCATTCTCCGGCGCTCGCGGTAGACCTGCCGCTGGCGGAGACATACCGGGAGGTGTTTCCCGCGTTCCAAGCGGCCGACCGGGCGAAGGTGCCGCGAATCGACCCCGGTCCCCGGCCGCGACCGTCACTGCCACCGATCGGTGGCGGGTCGGGTGTAAGCGTTTGGAGGCGTCGAGGGCCTCCTTCGAGGCTTCGGCGAGACGTTGCTGTTCCTCGTCATGGAAGAAGATGGCGGTCCGGTACTGATCGCCGGCATCGCAGAACTGGCGGTTGGGGGTAACGGGGTCGACGTTATGCCAGAAGACGTCGAGGAGTTTCTCGTAGGAGATCTTCTCGGGGTCGTAGACGATCTGGACAGCCTCGGCGTGGCCGGTGCCGCCGGCGGAGACTTCTTCGTAGGTCGGGTTAGACCGGGTGCCGCCGGCGTAGCCGGAGGTGGTGGAGACCACGCCGTCGAGTCCGTCGAAGGGTGCTTCCATGCACCAGAAGCAGCCGCCGGCGAACGTGGCGAGGCGAAGGTGCGGCGTGAGAGTCGGCGCGGCATAGGCGGAGTCGCGTATGAGCAGGACAGACAGCGCCACGCCAACGAGGAGACTCGCGGTCGGTAGGTAACGGTGCCGCAGCGGGACAATGGATCGGTACATGCCAGCCAGGATGCGGCACGGTCGCACAATGTTGCAGGCGACCTGCCGTTCGACCATTTGCTCACACCCGCTCGCGAGGGTCACCGAGACACCGACCAGAGAGGCAATCCGCAGTCTGCGCATCGGCCCACTGCGAGCCGGCCGCGAAGTTCAGTTGTGAGTCACTCTGGTGATCGTCCCGGTAACGTCCAACGTGAACGTTCCCGTGGCGCCGTGGAATACCAGGCCCTTTGCCATCGTCACGCCGCTGGCGTGAAAGCGCAGCGCCCCACCGCCGGCGTCCTCCAGAACCAGCGCGCCGCCGTTGGCTGCCCAGTTGTGGATGAAGTTCTGTGTCGGATCCAGGGTGACCTTCGTTTCCATATACGAGAGGCTCAGGAACGGTGGCACCGGCGATGCCACCGCGTATGCTCCCGCCTTGATGCGATCGGGTTGCCCGATGCCCTGCAACGCGATGGCGCGCGCCGGCTCGCCGGGGACTGCCGTACAGACGTTGCCGCTGATCACCCAAATGTAGGTGTTACTCGACGGATCGATCTGGTCGACGGCAGTGACCTTCCCGAGGTCGAGCGTCGCCGTGTTGGCGTTCGTGTCGCGGGCATCGGCGAAGGCCACGCGGAAGAAGCCGTCGGCGCAACTGCTGATCGGGCTCGGTTCGGGGGTTGCCGTCGGCGTCGGGGTCGGTACTGCCGGCTCGGCGCAACCGCTCAACGCGCTGTTGACGGCGCCGATGATCTCGTCGACCGTGACTTCACCGTCGTTGCTGGTATCGACCGACGGACACTGCCCGACGTCCGCCGCCCCGAGGCTGATGTTCACGCTCAGAATCAGATCGTCGACGGTAACTTCCCCGTCGCCGCCGCAGTCTCCCTGGCAGGCCGCCGCTTCCTTAGTCGCACCGCCCACCAGCGCCAGAATCAGCGCCGCCGCAATGAAATGTCGGATCATCCCGTTTCCTCTCCGAAAAATCAGCACCGTCCGGCCGGTTCGACCCGGGATAGGGGCAACGCGACGGACCGCTGTTCATCCGGCTCAGCTAGCGTTACCGGACGTGTTTTGGAAGGACGAAGTTCCCGCGGGGTCGTCCCACCGGCGGGAGCAGTGCCCGCTTGGTGTGGACCTCGACGATAATCGCGATGACGGCGGCCGGCCGACCAGTGCGCCGGCTACTCGCCAGCCTCCTCCGCGGCCTCACCGGCCTTCTTCTTCGCCGCGCCGCCGGCGCTCGATGCCAACCCGGACCGATCCGCCGGGGTTGCTGTCGCGACTGGGTACAGTTCCCCCACAAGTTCGTGTGCAGTTCCACGGGCTGGCACTGCCCCCCTTAATCCCCCCGCAAGCGGGGGGAGGCCTTCAGGCTGCGCTCTGGCGGCGCTCCCTCCCGCTTGCACCTGGTACAAACGGGGCACAGGGGTGAGATGGCCGGGCCGCCGCGCCGAGAGGGAGTCCGCAGCCACAAGGCCAGGAAACCCGACAGGCGCTGAGGCTGCTGGCCGCCCGTCGCCGCGGGAAATCGCCAGCGTCGCACTGACCCCGGTCGACCCTGTTTTCCCTCTGCCGTGCTTCCGGGTTGCTTCAGGGCACTTTCTGTCACGTCCCGACCTGCCGCGCCGAAAACGCAGAAAGCCACGATTTGTCGGGGCTTTCCTTTAAGCTGGCGAGCGGATTCGAACCGCCGACCTGCTGCTTGCGAATCTCGCATGGGCCATGTGGACACCGTGTGATAGAGTGCGCTCCTTCGCGATGAGGGTACTTGTGGGCCGCCCGCGAGGTGGCGAAGACGATGCTGGCGCGCGGCTGTCGGAAATCCTGACGCTCATGTGGGAGCACGTCGACTTCGAGGGGCGTGGTCTGAACCTGCCCGACTCGAAGAGCGGGGCGAAGACCATCCACCTGAACGCCCCGGCTCTCCAGATTCTCGCCGGCCTGCCGCGCGAGTCCGAGTGGGTACTGCCGGGCCGGTACGGGAAGAAGCCGTACGTGAACGTGAAGGACCCGTGGCAACGGTTACGCACGGCCGCCGAGCTGCTCAGCTCCGCGTAAGCCCTCCCCCGTCGTCGGCAGCAGGCAGCGGGAGCGGGCCTGTTCTCCGGAGACCGATTGCGGCCGGCGGGGCCGCCGTGATAGGTTCCGAAATGTACGTTTGGGAGGGTTTCCATGGCGGCACCGAACGATGAGACGATGACCACTGTGGAGGCCCGGGAACACTTCTCGGACCTCATCAACCGCGCCGCCTACGGGAAGGCGCGCGTGGTCCTCACGCGCCGCGGAAAGCCCCTGGTGGCGGTCGTGCCGGTGGAGGACGTGAACCTACTCAACGCGCTCCTTCGGGAACTGGAGGACCGCCTCGACGTGGCGGCCGCACACGAGGCCCTAGAGGAACCCGGTACCGAACCATGGGAGGCCGTGAAGGCCCGCCTTGGCCTCTGAGCGCCGCCCGGTCCTCGGGCCACGGGTTTATCGTATCGAACTGAAGCCGGCCGCCGCCCGTGATTTGGCCGCCCTCGCCACGCGGGACCGTGTCCGCGTGAGCAAGCGGATTGACGCCCTGGCCGCAAACCCTCGGCCGCCCGGGGTGGAGAAGCTGAAGGGGGCGGAGAACCTCTGGCGGGTGCGCGTGGGGGACTATCGTATCGTCTACACGATTCAGGACAATGCTCTCCTGGTCCTCGTGGTTCGCGTGAGACACCGCCGCGATGCGTACCGGCAGTAGACCCGGCCGCGCATGGACGAACCGGCCTGGTGATGACTGACAGGGGTCGAACAGGCCGCGGCTCCCCCGCGGCGCCCGCCGCCGGCCGCTCCGGCCGCTGCGCGACCTGAGCGACGCCGAGCTGATGGCCCGGCTCCGGCGCCTGCTTCTGGAAGAAGGCTCCGGCGTGCGCCGCTGACCCCACCCCGACCCGGCCGATTTCCGTTGCCGTGCCTCCAGGCGCCCGAATGGCCGTTGGCGACGCCTGCGCCAGAGACGCAGAAAGCCCCGATTTCTCAGGGCTTTCTCTTAAGCTGGCGAGCGGATTCGAACCGCTGACCTGCTGATTACGAATCAGCTGCTCTACCGACTGAGCTACGCCAGCATCCCTTGGCCGCGACCGCCGCTCTATAGCGAATGCGGATGGTGGAGGGAAGGGTTCTGCGGCCTGGCGGTGTAGTTTCCACGGACGGAGGGACGCTCTGTGAACCCGCTCGCGCTGCCGTTCCGACCGCTGCGATGTGACCGCGGAGGGTTGACGGACCCATCCTCGTCCTTTAGCGTCAAGGGCCCGGTTGGGTCTGTTGTCGAGAAGGACGCGATGCTCCCTATGCCTGCGGCGTGCCGCAATATCCTGTCGAGCGTTGCCCTCGTCAGTCTGTCGGTGGCGGTCATCCAACCGGCCTTCCTCGCAACTCGCGCTCCACGGCAGAACCGAGCCGGCATCTCGCGCCGTGCTGGCGGCGACACTCGGCGTAACAGCGGCGCCCTGACGGGGACCGTGCGCTGGGCGGCCGGGGCCGCCGTCGCCGTCATTACCGGTGGGACCCCGGGCGCTGCGAGCGCCGGCGGTGCAGGGTTCCGCACGCCCCTCCTTTCCGGACCGCGATTCGCGCCCGAGTTTGCGGGCGCAGACCGCCTCCTTACCCACCCGCCCGAACTGTTTGCGATCGCACTGCCTGCCCGGCCCCAGGCGCAGGCGTTCAGACGCCCTCCTCCTGCCTGATCGTTCGCGGACCGCCAGCGTTTTTCGCTCCGCTCTCGTCTTGCGCATCGGCGATCGGTCGCCCGGGGGTAAACGTGTGCGAAGAAGACGCCGGTGTGCATACGTTCGCGCCCACGCCGGCCCGCTCCGGAGGCGCCCTCGCCCGGTCGAGGGCGCGCCGTCGGGATAAACCGGCGCGGGTCAGGCCGACCTCAACCCGGTAAACAAGGAGCAGGTACATTATGAAGAAGCTCATCGAAGGCGCCCTGCATTTTCAGAAAGCGATCTATCCGCGGTACCGCGACCTCTACCACGAACTTGCCCACGGTCAGTCGCCGCCTTGCCTGTTCATCACGTGCAGCGACTCGCGGATCGTGCCCGACCTGCTGGTTCAGACCGAGCCGGGCGAACTGTTCGTGTGCCGCAACGCGGGTAACATCGTGCCGGCCCACGGCGAGCCCGCGGGCGGCGTTTCGGCAACGATCGAGTTCGCCGTCCTGGCACTCAACGTCAAGCACATCATCGTTTGCGGCCACTCCGACTGCGGCGCGATGAAGGCGGTGCTGCACCCGGAGACGGTGGCGGCAATGCCGGCCGTGGCCCACTGGATCGCGTTTGCGGAACGCGCGCGTGCCGTGGCCCTGGCGACGGCCGGCGGTGCCGGCGAGGCGGAGCTGATCGACCGGGTAATCGAGGAGAATGTCGTCGCGCAACTCGACAACCTGCGCACCCATCCCTGCGTCGCCGGCAGGCTGAGAACCGGCGCCCTCGAATTGCACGGCTGGATCTACGACATCCGGACCGGCGGTTTCAGGGGATGGGATGGCGCCCGGCTGAGGTGGCGTCCGATCGAGGAACTCGCCGCCGCCTCCAACTGACGGACGCCAGACGGCACATACCGAAGAGAGGATCTCGCAATGGCCTCCGCATCGACCCGCACCGCGCCGAGCGTCGGCACGCTCGGCGCCGACCTATCGGCCGGTATCGTCGTCTTCCTGGTGGCGGTACCCCTTTGTCTCGGCATCGCTCTGGCCTCCAACGCCCCGTTGTTCTCGGGCCTGGTCGCCGGAATCATCGGCGGACTACTCATTGGCCCGCTGAGCGGCTCCCACACCAGCGTCAGCGGCCCCGCCGCGGGACTGGCGGCCGTGGTCGCCGCACAGATCGCTACCCTGGGCTCTTTCGAAGCTTTTCTCTGCGCCGTCGTGGTTGCCGGCGTGTTTCAAATCCTGCTCGGGGTCGCCCGCGCCGGCTCCATCGCCGACTTCGTTCCCACCGGCGTCATCCGCGGTCTGCTCGCCGCTATCGGCGTAATCATCATCCTCAAGCAGGTGCCGCACCTGTTCGGGTACGACGCCGACCCCGTCGGCGAGATGTCCTTTCGCCAACCCGATCGGGAAACCACCTTCAGCGAACTGGCGAATCTCTTTCTGGGCTCGCGCCTCCACACCGGCGCGACCCTGATCGGCTTACTCTCGATCGGCATCATGCTGCTCTGGGAGCGCGTTCGTCCGTTGAGGAATTCGCTCGTACCCGGCCCCCTGGCGGCGGTTCTCCTGGCGGTCGGCGTGAGCGCCCTCTTTGCCGGCCTCGGGGGTGGATGGGCGATCGGAGCCGATCGCCTGGTCCAGGTTCCGGTTGCGGATAGCATGGCGGGTTTCGCCGGCTTCTTGAAACTTCCGGACTTCGCCGCGTTTGCCGATCCGGCGGTGTACGTCGCGGCGATCACGCTGGCCCTCGTGGCCTCCCTCGAGACCCTGCTGTGTCTCGAGGCGGTCGATAAGCTCGATCCGCAGAAACGCACCTCGCCTCCGAACCGCGAGCTGATTGCCCAGGGAATCGGCAACGTGACCGCCGGCCTGATCGGCGGGCTGCCGATGACCTCGGTGATCGTGCGCAGTTCCGCGAACGTGAATGCAGGCGCCAGGACGAAGCTGTCGGCGATTTTTCACGGCGCACTCATACTCCTCTGTGTCGCCTTCGTGCCGGCATGGCTCAACCTCATTCCGCTTTCCGCTCTGGCCGCGGTCCTGATCATCACCGGGTACAAGCTGGCAAGCCCGAAGGTGTTCGGACAGATGTGGCAAGCCGGCTTCGATCAGTTCATGCCGTTCATCGTCACCGTGACGGCCATTCTGTTCACCGATCTGCTGATCGGCTCCCTGATCGGCCTGGGGTTCAGCTTCGTCTTCATCCTGCGCAGCAACCTGCGCCGCCCCCTGCGGCGCCGGGTCGAGAAGCACGTCTTTGGCGACGTCTTGCGGATCGAGCTCGCCAACCAGGTCAGCTTCCTTAACCGCGTGGCGCTGCGCAACGCCCTTGCCGAAACGGCCCCCGGCGGGCACGTCCTCATCGACGCACGCGGGACCGACTACATCGACGCCGACGTCGTATCGGTCATACGCGAGTTCGAGCAGGAAACCGCACCCGCGCGCGGCATCGAAGTGAGTCTCCTCGGCTTCAAGCCGCACTACGAGCAGGTCGAGGACCGGGTGCAGTACGTCGACTTCGTCACTCGCGACCTGCGGGAGAGCCTCACGCCGGACCACGTCGTGCAGTTCCTGCGCGACGGTAACGAACGCTTCCGCCGGGGCGAGATGCTCTCCCGCAACCTGGAGCATCTGCGTCAGGGCACCGCGAACGGAAGGCACCCCCTTGCCGTCGTCCTGAGCGGTTCGAGTTCGCGCACACCGGTCGAGATGATTTTCGACGTCGGCCCCGGGGACATCTTCTGCGTCCGCACCACGGGCAACGTGGCGGCTCCGACCACTCTCGGCAGCCTGGAATACGCCTGCCGGATCGCCGGCGCCAAGGCGATCGTGGTCCTCGGCCATAGCGACAACAAAGCGGTGCGCATGGCGGTGGAGGACTTCGTGCGAGGGAGCGGAACCGCCAGCGCCGACGACTGCGTGCACCTCGATCCGATCCTTCTCGACATTCAACAGTCGGTGGACCCGGCGTGGAGCGCGGATTGGACGAAGGTGTCGGCTGCAATTCAGCAGGCTCGCATCGACGAGGTATCGCGCCGGCACGCGCGGCGCACGATAAGGCGGCTCCTCGAACTCAGCCCCTGCCTCGGACGTTTACACCGTGAGGGGAGGATCAAGGCGGTGGGTGGCATCTACGACCTGTCCTCGGGCGCGGTGGAGTTCATCGACCCCGGCGAGAACCACGACAGCCGTGCCGTTGCGAGCCTGGAGCGCCGGTCGTCCGAAGCCGCGGCGGGCGGTTTTCCGGGGAACTGACGGGTTGGGCGCCCGAGCGGACTCCCGGCCGACGGTGCAGGCTACCTCGCTCCGGGCAGGAACCACGGAAGAATTTCTCCCACCCCTTAAATCGTCAACCGAACCGTGATACGGGGACACGTCCGCTACGGGGGGCGTAAGGCGTATACGGAGGAGGAGACCGATGAGGGGACTCGCACTGCTCGGATTGTTCAGCGTTGCCCTGGGCACCTTCACGCCGGTGCGCGCCGCGGAAGAGCCGCCGATCTATAAGAAGAAGTGCTTTCTCTGTCACAGCATCGGTGGCGTGGGCGGCAAGAAGCAAGACAAGGGTGGAAAACTCGATGGCGTCGCTACCAAGCGCGGCGAGGAGTGGATCCGCGCCTACCTGGAGAAACCCAAGTCGAAGATCCCCGACTCGAAGATGAAGAAGATCAACATGTCGCCGGAAGACGAGGAAGCGTTGATGAAGTTCTTGATGTCGCTGAAGTGATGCGAAGTCCCGGCCTCTTGGCCGGGAGATTGTTGCAGCGTTCCAACTTTGCGGAGGGCACGAGGAATGGACGCGAAGCGACTCGGAACGGGAACAGGTCGCGTTTCGGCGACGATAGCCGCATTGCTCTGCGCGGCGGCGTGGGCCGGTTGTGGGGGTGACGACAATGGAGCCTCGCATCCGACGCCGATTTTCTCGGCTGCAACTCCCACCCCCACGGCCGTGCCGATCCCGTCTCCCGGTCCCGGCTTGGTTGCCGCTATCGACGATGCCACGCTGCAGGGCAGCACGGTTGTCGTCGCCTTCAGGCTGACGGACGAAGATGGGACGCCGATCGCGCCGGTGCTAACGAGCGGGCAGACGGACCAGCAGGCCCGCGTGCGTTTCACCGTGGCCCACCTGGTCGAGTACGGCGGCGGGGAACTCCCGAATCGCTTCTACAAGTACGTCAATGACGTGAACGATACGAACCCTGCGTATGACAGTCGCGGCACGCTCTCGACTCTCGACGCGGCCGCCGGCCTGTACAGGTTTACTTTCAGCGTGCCGCTGCCCGCCAGTTACGAGGCGACCCAGACCGTCAGCGTCGGCATGCAGGTCAATCGCAACTTCCAGGGCACCGCCTACCGATTCAACGATGTCTTCGATTTCGTTCCCACCGGCGGCCCGCCGACGATCTGGGAAGACACCACCACGGCGCAGTGCAACCATTGTCACAACCCGATGACCGCGCACGGCAGCCGCTACGAGGTGCGCCTCTGCAAGCTCTGTCACACCGAAGCCGCACAGGCCGCCCCCGACGAGCCGATCGACTTCCGACTGATGATCCACAAGATCCACGCCGGCATCGACCTGCCCTCGGTGGTCGAAGGACCGCCGGGTTCGAAGTACGCCATCGGCGACGAGGTTTTCGCGGAGAAGCACGCCGACGGCACGATTACCGGCGTCGGTTTTCCGCGTACCCTCCTGAGCTGCGCCTCCTGTCATGCCGAGGGACCCACGGCCAGTTATTACAGAGAGAAGCCATCGGCGGCGGCCTGCGCGACCTGCCACGACGACGTCAACCCGTCCCTTGAACCGACCGACGCCGGCCCGCCCGGGACCAAACACTTCCAGGACAAAGGCTATCCCGACGGCCAGTGCAACGCCTGCCACGCGGCCGAGCAGGGAACGGAGTTCGACATCACCGTTCCCGGCGCCCATGTAATCCCCGCGGCATCGACGCAGCTCAAGGGCGTCAATTTCGAGATCGTCGACGTGACCGACCACCACGCCGGCGAGAAACCGACCATCGCCTTCAAGATCACGCGCGACGACGGTACGGCCTACACCGACCTCGGTGTCTTCAATCGGGTCGCCTTCGCTCTCGCGGGTCCGACCGCGGACTACGCCACCGTTCTGACCCCGACGGCGGTCGGCGGCGGGGCGTCGGGAACGCTGATCGGCCCGGATCAGGACGGAGTCTTCAACTATACTCCGGCGGCGCCGATTCCGGCCGACGCGTCAGGTACCTGGTCGATTGGCGCCGAAGCGCGCACCCGAATCACCCTTGCTACACCGCCGGAGTCGTCGCCGAAGGTTGTCGAGGAGGCCGCCGGCAACCCGGTCGTCAGCTTCGTCGTGGACAACTCGGCGAAGGTTGACCGCCGGGTCGTCGTCGACGATCAGAAGTGCAGTGCCTGCCACGGCCGGTTCTCGGTCGACTTCTCGGTGCACGGCAACCTGCGCAACCAGATCGACTACTGCGTTCTCTGTCACAATGCGAACAGCTCCGACTTCGCCCGGCGCAAGAACGATCCCGACGCGGTCGCGGTGCAGTCGCCCGATGCCTCTATCGACTTCGATGTCCTGTTGCACAAGGTTCACCGCGGCGCCGATCTGGAGCAGCAGCCGTACATCGTGTACGGCTTCGGCCCGCCGCCGAAGAACTACACGGCGTTCGACTTCGGCCACATCCTCTTCCCGGGTGACCTGCGGGATTGCCGGACCTGTCACCTGCCCGGCACCTATCTGATACCCCCGTACCCGGGCGCTGCGCTGCCGACGAAGGAATCGCACGTGGAACAGGATGGCTCGACGGTTATCGAAGTGATCGACGGCTATACGGCACCGATTACCTCCGCGTGCCTGTCCTGCCACGACTCCGATAGCGCCGTCGCCCATGCCGCCACGAACACGGCCCCGGACGGCACGGAGGCGTGCATTGTCTGTCATCAGGAAGGGCGCACGGCAGCGGTCTCCACCGTGCACATACCGTAAGGAGCCCAGAGGCGGCACTCTCCCAGGGGCGAGGGACGTACAGGTGAGGCGGACGCCAGTCGCCGTGATGCTGTGGAGCGCGGTCGCTGCAATTTGCGCGGCGGACCGTGCCGTGGCTGCCGACATCGAAGCCCACACCAGGGTGGTCGGCCAGGTGCGTCCGAGCTACTACGATGGAGCCACCGAGGCGCCTTTCTGGTTTTACGGCGACCTCGGCATCAACCGCCTGCCGCACGGCATCAACGGCGAGGGTTACTTCAGCCTCGACGAGAACTTCGGGCCGAACACCGGCGGCGGGGACTTCTACACCGGTGTCGTCCGCATTCCCAACGCGGTGACGGGGCTGGACATGTCGTTAGGCCGGCAGTTCCTGTCCGAAGGGCCGCGTGGCAGCAACAACGCCGACGCCGGCCGGATCACCTACGACGCTTCCCACGCCGGAGTCCCGCTCGCCGTCACCGTTTTCGGCGGGCAGCCGACCTACTTCGAGCCAACCTACGGCTCGCCCAGCATCTCGCAGGACGAGCAAATGTTCGGGGGGCGGATCGTCGCCCGAGGACTCACCGACACCTACGCCAATGTCGGCTATCTCCAGTACATCCGCCAGGGCAACATCCTGAGTCAGAACGTGCTGACCAACGTCGGCCACACGTTCCGCGGCCTGCCGGGCCAGCCCCTTACCTACGGCTACTTCTCGTACGATGCGGAGCACAACAACATCGACATGGTGCGCGGCGGCATGTCGATCTTCCTCCTGCCACCGCGGCTGTACTACAACGTCGAATCGACCTACTACAATCCGTCGCTTACGGGTAAGCGCATCCCGGGCGACCCGAACCTGCGGGTCGATCCGCTGTTCGACGTGTTCTCGGTCAGCGACGAATTTCAGGCCAAGAACAGCCTGCGCTACGTCTTTACCAGGGCGTTTTCGGTGTTCGCCAATCTCGGCTACCAGCGCTATCAGAACACGCAGTACGACCGGACCCTGAAGACCGCCGCACACGGCGTCTACACCAACGGCTACCTGAGCGGCGCCGGGCTGCACTGGCTGCCCGGCGGCGACGGGCTCGAATCCGTGCGGCTGGAGTACTACGGCGCGAACGGCCGCGGCGGCAACCTCAATGGCGGACGCTTTTACTACGACAACTGGGTCTATGACCGCATCTATTTCCACGTCAAGGTGGACGTCGGTTACTACGAGAAGATCACCAACCAGTCGGGCACCGTCGTCGCAACGCTGTTGGGCCTGGGGTACGACCTGGCGCCCGGGCTCTACTGCGAAACCTACATGGAGGCTAACCACAGCCCGCGCTTCGATGCGGATATCCGCTTCGGGCTGAACCTCATCTACAACTGGGCACACCGGTTCCAGCAACGTTCCGCGCCGGCCGCCGCTCGTGGCGGCGCCGGCACCGCGCCGGGGGCGCCCGGGACAACGGGGGGCGCGTGAACCGCTGGGGCCGCACGCTGACCTTCGTCGTCGGATGCGCCGCCGTCCTGGCAGCCTGCCGGCAGTTCGTCCCCCTGCCGCAGAACAGCTTCCTGCGCCTGCGCCAGGAGCCGCGGCCGTCGATGAGCACAGCCGACGCGCGGCAGTACTTCGCCCACGACGGGCACGCCAGAGCGTTCCGCACCGCCGGCATCCAGTGCATCGACTGCCACCGTTTCGACTTCACGATCGACACTGCCGATCCCAAGATCTACGAGCCGCTGTCGGCCCATGCCCTTTATCCCGGCAGTGCCACCTGCCACCCGTGCCATACCGAGGGACCGGGCAAGATGGCCGCCGCGCCGCCGGCGTGCACCAATTGCCACACCAACATGGCGCCGCTCGAACCCGAGGATCACCAGATCGCGTGGCTCAAGGTTCACGGCACGCAGGCGCGCGCCAATCCGGTCCACTGCGAGAGTTGCCACCGGCAGTCGTACTGCATCGACTGCCATGAACGACGCGACACGATCCAGACCGTGGCGCATGAACGTAACTTCTTCTTCGTCCACGGCATACAGGCGCGCACCGATCCGATGCAGTGCAGTGCCTGTCACCGCGAGGACTACTGCATCAATTGTCACCTCCTCGGCCGAAAGGCGCCGTCGTGAACACCTACCGCTGGATTATCCTGCCGGCATGTCTGGCCGTCGCCGCTTGCGGCAGCGAGGGATCGAACGAGCCGGAAAATTACGGCAACCTGCTGGCCTCGCCCGCCGGGTTGATCGTCTTACAGGAAGAGCATCCCGACGGCTGGGGCCGGCCCGATTGCCTCGTGTGTCATAACGCCGGTTACATCCATACCGTGAACCGCACCGGGCTTCCGGATGCGCAGGTCGATCTGCCTGGCGTTCGGCAGCTGGTGCGGAGCCAGGGCCAGGCGAGCTGTCCGCAGTGCCACGGGGACAATGGGGTGCAGCAATGATCGCCGGCGTCCTTGCCCTGCTGCTGGTGGCGCTCTCAATGGTGCTGCCGGTCCCCGGCTACGGCGCTGACGCCGGCGCAACGGAGGGCGCCAGGAAGGCCGGCGAGGCCGCGGGCGACAACGACGAGAATGCCGGCGGCGACCGGAACGGCGGCGATGGCGATGACTCCGAAGCCGGCGACGACGAGGCCAGGGGCGACGAGGACGAGGACGAGGGAGAAGAGAACCCGCACGTCATGGTGTTGCCGGACGGCACCAGGGATATGGACAAATGCGGTTACTGTCACACCGACGACAACAAGACGCTGGAGCGTTCGCCGGAGGAGACCTGCACGAATTGCCACGACGTCGCTATCCACGGCGGCTCGCTGTCGCACTCCCAGGCGACACCGGAAGATGTGAAGGAGCGCCTCGCGTCGTCTCAGCCCGGCGGTAAACCATTCCCGCTGACCGAGAAGGGCGCCATTTACTGCGCAACCTGCCACCTCTCGCACGACGCCGACGGGCTGGTAGACGGGCACAAGTGGCTGCCCGGCGGGTGCGAGGAATCGACCATGCCGTTCTCGGTCGGCGTGCGTAAAGCTCTGGAGAAGTACCGTGACCGCATTGCCAGTCCGGAGGCGGCTCATTTCGTAAAGGAAGGCACCCGGCTGTTGCGCCTGCCGGCGTGCGACGGTCAGTTGTGCGCCCATTGCCACGGGGATCTGCGATGAGGACGCTCGCGGCATCTCGGATCTCGGCCGGCATCGGATGCGCCGCCCTGCTGGCCGTCCTCGGCGCCTGCGGTGATCCCGGCGCACCGATCGAGGACGGGCAGACTCCGGCTGTCGACCCGATCGCGGTGTACGGCGCTTGCGCCGAGTGCCACCATGACCTCGCCGCCGGCATGACGACCACCGGTGGCCACAGCAGTCCGGCAGTGAAGTGCACGCTCTGCCACGAGCAGCTCCTGGATGTCCCCGGACCCGGCCACGAGAGCGTACCGCGTTGCGCCACCTGTCATGCGAAGCAGGAAACGCACTTCGATCCTGCCGCCGGAACCCCCGGAGAATGCCTCGTCTGCCACACTCCGCATGGCAGCCCGAACTTGCTGCTCGTCAATCCGGCGATCGTCACACCGGAGGGCGGGGAGGCGCCGATTACGTTCGCCAACCTCAAGGGCAAGGCCGATGGCAGCTTCGCCAGCGCAACGGCCCCGGGCACGGGTGTCTGCGAGGTGTGCCACGCGGCCACACGTTTCTATAACAGCGCCGGCACGGGCCAGCCGCACTTCACCTTTCCCTGTTACACATGTCATCCGCACGGCGCCGGCTTCAGCCCCGACTGAGGTTTGCGGCGGGGCGATGAGGTTCGCCGCAACGGAGAGACGTGAATGATCAAACTCCCGCCGCTGGTACACAACTGGGTGACGTACGCCGGTGCGGCCATCGCCGGCATCGCGTTTGCCGCGATGGTTTTTCTGTTCGTGTTCGACATCGTCAGCGGCGGGCAGTCGCCCTACGCGGCGATTGTCACCTTCATGGTTCTCCCCGCGGCGCTGATGGGCGGTCTCTTGCTGGTCCCCGTCGGCATGGGACTGGAGTGGCGGCACTGGCGCCGCACCGGGCAGCGGTCGATTCAGAGATTTCCCGTGCTCGATCTGAACCAGCCCCGACAGCTCAACGCCGCGATCGTCTTTGTGATCGTAACGCTGTTGGTCGTCTGCGGTTCCGTCTTCGGCAGCTACCAGGCCTACGAGGCGACGGAGTCCGTAGGCTTCTGCGGCACCGTCTGCCACACGCCCATGGAGCCGGAGTACACCACGTACCAGAACTCGCCGCACGCGCGTGTGCGCTGCGTCGACTGTCACGTCGGGCCGGGGGCGGACTGGTTCGTGAAATCAAAACTGGACGGGCTTTATCAGGTGTACGCCGTCGCCTTTAACAAGTTTCCGCGCCCGATTCCCGGGACGATCGAGAGCCTGCGCCCGGCACAGGAGACGTGCGAGCAATGCCACTGGCCGGCCAAGTTCTTCGGCCAACAGATGATGCGGCGGGTCTACTATTTTCCCGACGAGAAAAACTCGCGTTGGGAACTCCGCCTGCTGCTCAAGACGGGCGGCAGCGAACCGTTCGGACAGCAGGGCCAGGGCATCCACTGGCACATGAACATCGAGGAACGCATCGAGTACATCGCCACCGACAAGAACCGCCAGAGCATCCCCTGGGTGCGTGCGACCAACAAGACCACCGGTGCGTCGGTGACCTACATGTCGACCGAGGATCCGCTGACCGACGAACAAATCGCCGGCGCCGAGAAGCGGCAAATGGATTGCATCGACTGCCACAATCGGCCGAGTCACATACTCCTGGCGCCGCGCGAGGCCATCAACCGCGCGATCGAGCACGGCGACATGGACGCCGCGCTGCCGTTCCTCGTGAAGACCGGCACGCAACTACTGAAGGGCGATTATGCGACGGTCCCGGAGGCACTCGAAGCGATCGACACCGGTCTCGCCGGTTACTACGCCGACAACTACCCGGAGGTCGCCGTTTCGCGCGCAGAAGAGATCCGGCGCGCCGTCCGCGTCCTGCAACAGATCTACCGGGAGAACTTCTTCCCAACCATGAAGGCCCGCTGGGACGTCTACCCGACCAACACCGGACACATGAACTTTCCCGGCTGTATGCGCTGCCACGATGGCAAACACGAAAGCGCGGACGGCGAGACGATCACCGACAAGTGCATCTCATGTCACGTCATCGTGTCGCAAGGGTTCGACGGCAGCCAGGAGTTCACGATGGAGCCCGACGGTCTCGAACTGGAACACCCGGAGGAAGTCCAGGAACTCCTCGAAGACAACACCTGCTACGACTGCCACTCCGAGGATTGAGGCGGACAACGTTTGCGCAGCGGGCGCCCGGATCGTCCGCGGTCGGCTCCGGTCGCGGCGCGCGGCTCGTCTCACGCCGACGAGCGACGTTCGCCCGCTTCGCGGCGGGGCACTTCGTTTTCGTCCGCCGCCACGAACGAGTGCACGACGAGAATCAGCATGCCGACCGTGATGAACGAGTCGGCGACGTTGAAGGTCGGCCAGTGGTAGCCGCGCCAGTAGACGTCGAGGAAGTCGGTTACCTGCCCGAATACGGCGCGGTCGATCATGTTGCCCGCCGCACCGCCGAGAACCGCCCCCAGCGCGAACAACAACACCCGCTGGCGGGGAGACACCCGGCGCACGAAGTGCAACAGCGCGGCAATCGCCACCACCGCCACCAGCAGGAAGAAGGGTACGCGCCAGGCCTCGTCCGCCCCCGCGAACAGACTGAACGCACCGCCGGTGTTACGCACATGGGTGATGCTGAACAGACCGTCGACCACCGGCACCGACTCGTACACGCCCAACTCGGTGCGGACGATCCACTTGGTCAGTTGATCGAAGACAACCACGAACGCCGCCACGGCGCCGACGAAGCCGTATCGGCTCATGCGGCCGTACCTGCGACTACCGGTAGGCACCTCCCGCACAGCCCCGGGTGAGCCGTGTCGGTGCCGACCGCCTCGCTGTAGTTCCAGCACCGTTCGCACTTGCCGCCGCGTGCGGCCTCCACTGCGACGCGCAACTCGGGCAGCAGGGGGCTTGCCGCCGCTTCGTCGAGGCCGCCGGCCAGATCGACCTGCGACACGATGAAAAACGCCGGCAGCTCCGCCGCGAGCCGGTGCAGGAGTGGGCGTAGCCCATCGGCGGCGTCGAGACGCAAGCGAGCGTCGAGCGAGTGCCCGATCGAGCCGGCCTTGCGCGCTTCTTCCAATGCCTTCGTGACCGCGCCGCGCACGGCAAGAAGCCGATCCCAGCGTGCCAACAGCGTCGGGTCGGCGGCACGGATCCGCGTCGGGAAGCCCGCAAGAAATACGCTTGCCGGCCGGTCGCCCCCGGGGAGCTTTTCCCAGATCTCCTCGGCCGTGAACGACAGGATCGGCGCCATGAGCCGAACCAGTACGTCGAGGATCTCGCAGAGCGTCGTCTGCGCCGCCCGGCGCTCCTTACTCGCCGCGGCCGAGCAGTAAAGCCGGTCCTTGACGATGTCGAGGTACAACGCGCTCAGGTCGACGGCGCAGAAGTTGACGAGATGCTGTACCACGTGGTGGAAGGTGAATCCCTCGTAAGCGCGCCGGATGCGCTGGTCGAGGTCGGCCGTGCGCAGCAAGATCCAGCGATCCAGCTCCGGCAGCTCGTCGTAAGCCACCGCGTCGCGTCCGGGATCGAAGTCGTTCAGGTTGCCGATGAGGAACCGGCACGTGTTGCGGATCTTGCGATACGATTCCAGCAACGGCGTGATCAGGCCCTTCGAGAAGCTGGTGTCGGCCGTGTAGTCCACCGACGCAAAGAGCAGGCGGAGGATCTCCGCCCCGTGCGCCTTGATGACTTCCTCGGGGGAAACCACGTTGCCGAGCGACTTCGACATCTTCTTGGCCGACTCGTCGAGAATCAGTCCGTGCGTGAGGACCGCACGGTAGGGCGCCGTGCCGTGGGCCGCCACCGACGTGATCAACGATACCTGGAACCACCCGCGGTGCTGGTCGACCGCCTCCACGTACAGGTCCGCCGGCCAGGCCAGCTCCGGGCGGCGGCGCAGCACCGCTTCGTGAGAGCACCCGGCGTCGAACCACACGTCGAGGATGTTGTTGTCCGGCTCGAAGTCGGCGCCGCCGCATCCGCAGCGATAACCCGCGGGCATGAGCGCCGTGGCCGGCAGCTCGTACCACACGTCCGAGCCGCGTTCGGCGAAGATCGCCTCGACGTGGCGGACGACATCGCCGTCGAACACGAAGGCGTTGCAGCCCCGGCAGCGAAAGGCGGGGATCGGCACACCCCACGCGCGCTGGCGCGACAGGCACCAGTCCGGCCGCGTCTCCATCATGTGGTGAATCCGGTCGCGCCCCCAGGCGGGGACCCAGGTGGTGCCGTCGATCGCCGCCAGCGCCGTCGAGCGCAGACCGGCGTGATCGACGCGCAGGAACCACTGCTCGGTGGCGCGGAAGATCAGCGGGTTCTTGCAGCGCCAGCAGTGCGGGTAAGCGTGCTGCTGGCGCTGCACGTGCAACAGCGCCCCGCCGCGGCGCAATTCGTCGACGATATGCTCGTTCGCTTCGAAAACCAGCTCGCCGGCGTACGGTCCCGCCTCCGGCGTAAACCGGCCGACGGCGTCCACCGGCGTCAGCACGGGCAGCCCGTATTTCTGCCCGACGGCGAAGTCCTCGTAACCGTGGCCCGGCGCCGTGTGCACGCAGCCGGTGCCCATGTCCGCCGTGACGTGCGCTTCGAACACCAGGCGCGAGGCCCGATCGATGAACGGGTGGCGGAAGACGTCGCGGCCATCGAGGGGCGTGAGGTCGACCGGAATGCGGCGGCCGCGGTCGTGCAGCCCCGTGGCCGCGAGGAAAGCGTCCGCCAGGCGCGCGGCGACGATGTAGTACGCGCCGTTGACCGGTATGGCCACGTAGTCGAGGTGGGGGTTGAGACATACGGCCAGGTTGGCCGGGAGGGTCCACGGTGTCGTCGTCCAGATCGCCACGGCCAACTCGGCGTGGTGACGTCCCAACTCCTGGGCGTCGCCCGGGTGGACGGCGAGCGCCGCCGCGTCGTCCGCCGATCCGGCGAATCGGAACTTCACGTAAATCGCCGGCGAGGTGTGCTCCGTGTACTCGACCTCCGCTTCGGCAAGAGCCGTGGCGCAGACCGAGCACCAGTGTACCGGGCGCAGGCCGCGATAGATGAAGCCGCGCTCGGCGAGCTCGCGGAACACGCCGACGATCGACGCTTCGTAAGCGGGCGTCATGGTCAGGTAAGGATGCTGCCAGTCGCCGATCACCCCGAGCCGCTGGAATTCCTCGCGCTGCACGGCGAAGAACTTCTCCGCGTACTCGCGGCAGCGCCGGCGGATCTCGACCTGGCCGAGCTGGCGGGCCTTGCCGCCGAGTTGCTTGAGCACCTGGTGCTCGATCGGCATGCCGTGGCAGTCCCAGCCGGGCACGTACGGGGTTTCGTAGCCCGCCATCGCCTTCGACTTGACGACGATGTCCTTGACGATCTTGTTGAGCGCCGTACCGAGGTGAACGTGCCCATTGGCGTACGGTGGGCCGTCGTGCAGGACGTACCGCGGCTTGCCGGCGTTGACGCTCAGGATCTGCTCGTAGATGCCGATGGCCTTCCACCGGGCGACCACGTGCGGTTCGCGCTCGGGCAGATTGGCCTTCATCGGGAATGTCGTCTGCGGAAGGTTGAGCGTGCTCTTGTAGTCCATGCGTTGTCCGGAGGGAGCGAGAGTCGATCCCATCCCATACCAGCGGGCATTTGGCGATTCAAATTGGGGTCTCGAACATCGGGTGCCGGCTTTTTTTGACAAGCTCGGCCGGCGCTGCTAGTGCCGCCCGCGTGCCGCCGGAAGTGCCGCCCCTTTTCGACGCACTGATCCGCGACCGCTTCGGCGGAACCGCTGCCGTCAGGGAAGTCGTGCCGCTCGCCGGCGACGCCTCGACTCGCCGCTACGCCCGGCTTTACCTCGCCGGTGCCGGCGTGCCGCCGACGGCGGTTGCCATGCTGCTGGCCGATCGCGGCATCGCCATGTCGTCCGACGAACTGGCGGTGTTCGAGGAAGCCCCGCGCGAGCTACCGTACCTGAACGTTCATCGCTTTCTCGCCCCGCTGGGCGTGCCCGTGCCCGAGGTCTACGCGGACGCCTCCGAGCAAGGCGTCGTCATCCTCGAAGACATCGGCGACACGGCGCTGTGGGACGCCGTGCAGGGTCGGGACGACGACACCGTGCTCGCGCTGTACCGGCGGGCAATCGACGAGTTGCTGCGGCTCCAGATCGAAGGCACTACCCGGCGCGACCGGCGCTGTATCGCCTTCCAGCAGGCGTTTGACGAACGCCTCTTTCTCTGGGAACTCGAGCACTTCATCGAGTACGGCATCGAGCGCCGCCTCGACCGGCCCCTGCCGGCGGAAGACGCCGCGTTGCTGCGCGCGCACTTCGCGATTATCGCCCGCCGCCTCGACGCCCAGCCGAGGTATCTGAACCATCGGGACTTCCATAGCTGGAACCTCTACCTGCACGGCGACCGTATCCGGGTGATCGACTTCCAGGACGCCTTGCTCGCCCCGGCCCCGTACGACCTGGCCACGTTGCTCGGCGACCGCGATACGCCGCTGATCGTGCGCCCCGATCTCGAAGCGGCTTTGCTGGACTACTACGCGCGCCGATGGATCGAACTGGCGGGGCGGGCGCCGGGAGGCGACGCCATCGAGGAGGTGTACGTCCTTTGTGCCCTGCAGAAGGCGCTCAAGGTGGTCGGTCGCTTCTACTATCTGGATATCGTCAAAGGGAAGAAGGGATACCTGCGCTACATCCCGTCCACGGTGCGCCAGATCGAGCGGCTGCTGCCTCGCTTCCCGCAGCACGTCGAGATGGCGGCGGTGATCCGGCGGTACCTGCCGCGCGACCAATGCGCGCGATGATTCTCGCGGCCGGGAAGGGTACCCGGCTGCGGCCCCTCACCGAGACCGTTCCAAAACCTCTGATCGAGGTGGCCGGACGCCCGATGATCGCCTTTGCGCTCGCTTGCGTGCGGGAGGCCGGCATCCGCGATGTGATAATAAACCTGCACCATCTGGGCGGGCAGATCCGTGCCCGGCTCGGCGACGGCAGCGCATACGGGGTGCGGATCGCCTACACGGAAGAGGATCCCATCCTCGACACCGGCGGTGGCATCGCCAACGCGCGCCCGTGGCTCGAGGGCGATGCGTTTGCCGTGCTGAACGCCGATACGGTCATCGACGTGGACCTGCGCGCGGTCGCCGACGCCCACGCGCGTCGCCGGGCGCTGGCGACAATGGTGTTGCGCGCCGACCCCGACGCCGCCCGTTACGGCGTCATCGAGATCGACGCCGACGACCGCATCCGGCGCTTTCTCGGCCACGCCGACCCGACCCTGACGGCGGCGGAAGCGCCGGGGTTGCGGGCCCTGATGTACCCCGGCGTGACGATCTTCGATCCTCGGATCTTCGCCTACCTCGGCCCCGGAATTTACAGCATCACGCGCGACGTCTTCCCGCGGTTGCTCGACGCCGGCGAGCCCTGTTTCGGCTACGTCTACCACGGGTACTGGCGCGTGCTGGACAACCCGGCAGATCTGGAAGCCGGTCGCGCCGAGATTGCCGGGCGGCTCGGCCGTCCGCCTCTCGGACGCTAAGGGCGACGCAGCCGAACTTTCGGAGTCGTGTGCCGAGACCTGAGAACGGCCGGCGTCGAGGTTCCGGAATCTGGAAAACCTCTTCGCCTTGGCTGCCCGAAATGACGTTCGGCTGCTGGCGTGAAGATTTGGCAGGAAATTTGTTTGAAATTCGTATTAGACTTCGTGTGCAGTGTCCACCGGCTCGGCGAGCCGATACGGGGCGGCGCAGAGTTGGGTGCGTCGGGGGTGGAGCGCTTGCGACGCGGGGCCTGTGGAGGACGGGGAGCAAATCAGACTGACGAGGTAAAGTGAATGGGCATCACGATCGTGCAGAAGAGCGACCTGACCGTCCGCAAGCGCGATCCGAAAATCGCCCTGGTACTGGCCGGCGGCGCCATGACCGGGGGCAGTTTCAAGATCGGCGGGCTCAAGGCGCTCGACGATTTCCTCGTGAATCGGAAGACGACGGAATTTCACTGCTACGTCGGGTTGAGTGCCGGGGCGCTGCTGGCGGCCCCGCTGGCGTCGGGCATTACCCCGGCGGAAATGCACAAGAGCCTCGAAGGGAAGTCGGATCAGTTCACTCGGTTCCGGGTCCTCGATTTCTACAATCCGAACTTCGGCGAATACCTCTCGCGCCCTCTGCAGTTCGCGGTCGATGCGATCTCGTTCCTGCCCGGGACGCTTGGCGACCTGCTGAAGCAGGTGCCGGGCCTTACCGGTCGGATTCAGGAGCCGCTGGCGCAGGCCTGGCGCCGGCCGTCGATGGCCGCGCTGCGAGAGGTCGTGGCGCCGATCGCCGAGGCGCTCGACCGACGCCGCAGCTTTCCGTCTCCGCTCGACTACCTGCCTTCGGGCATCTTCGACAACTCCAGCATCGGGCACTTCCTGCGTCAGAACTTCGAGCGCACCGGTTATCCGATCGATTTCCGCGACCACTATCGTCTGGTGAAGCGCGAGCTTTATATCGGTGCGATGAATCTCGATACCGCCGAGCGGGTGATCTTCGGGCACGACGAAGACACCTCCGCGACGATCCCGGAAGCCGTGCAGGCGTCAACCGCACTCCCCGGTTTCTACAAGCCGGCGCGAATCAACGGTATCGACTACGTCGACGGCGGCGTCCGGCGTACGGCTAACATCGACGTGGCGATCGAGCACGGTGCCGACCTGGTTATCTGTTACAACCCGTTCCGGCCGTTCTCGAACCGTGTCCGCCGGGTTCCGACGAAGAACGGCGGCTACCGGTACGAAGGGGTGCCGATGGCGGAGCGCGGCGTCATAACGGTCATCAACCAGGTGTTCCGCACGCTGCTCCACTCGCGTCTGCAGTACGGCCTGCGCCAATACCAGGACGACCCGACCTTCTACGGCGATATCGTCGTGATCGAGCCGAAGGAAACCGACCTTCACTTCTTCCAGACCAATCCGATCAACTACTGGGAACGCATCCGTGCTGCACAGTACGGGTATCTCTCGGTCACCGAATCGATCGAGCAGAACTACGACCTCATCAAGCAGATCCTCGAAAGCTACGGCGTTTCGATGACGCGCAAACAGGTGCGTGTCGGCGTCGAGCGCATTCGCGAAGCCTCGACGGAAGACGCCGAGGACGTGCTCTCGCGCGAGGTGCCGGCGCGGTCGCTGAGCGTGGCTTGAGGGGCCGAGGCCTCGAGGTCAGTCCCCGGCTTCGGACGGGCGGGGGCGGCCGAGGAATTCGGCGAGGTCGGAAATTTCCGCGTGGGTATCCTGGGCGCGGCTGCTGCCCGGTGGCAGCAGAGGCTCGGCCTTTTCGAATTGCGTCAGGGCCTTGTCGAGGTCGCCACGCAGCTTGAACGCCTTGCCGAGGTGATAAAACCCGTCGCCTTGCTGTCCGGCTCGACCTTGCAACATGCCGAGATCGTAGTGCGCGTCGCCGAGGGTCGGCGCCAGCTCGATGGCCCTCTCGAAGGCGCGCGCCGCGGCCTGGCCGTCGCCCAGCGCGTGCAGCGCCTTGCCGAGTTCGTACTGCGCCACGGCGTCGCCCGGGTCGGTTTCGGCGGCACGGGCCAGGTACTCGCGCGCTTTGGCGGGCTCGCGCAGTCGTAACCAGGCGCGGCCGACCTCGCGATCGGTGGCTGCGAAGCCCAGTTCACGTGCGGCCTCGAACTGCGGCAAGGACGCGTCGACCATCCCGCTCTCCAGATAGGCGAGGCCGAGGAGGT
The DNA here is from genome assembly GCA_023150935.1 of Candidatus Binatia bacterium. Classification (NCBI taxonomy): domain Bacteria; phylum Candidatus Binatota; class Binatia (SeqCode); species Binatia bacterium. The sequence continues at coordinate 60,370 of JAKLJW010000015.1, forward strand.
AGCGAGCGCGCCCGTCCGCAGGCGCGGCGTCGACGCGCCGGCGGTACAGGTCCATGACGTCCTGGGCGGGTTGGGAGCGCACGCGCGTAAGGAGCTGAGCCCGCTCGAGTTGCAGGCTCGGCGGGCGGCGCGGCTTGCTGTCCCATTGCGGCGTGCGCAACGAGGCCTCCAGATTGCTCAGGCGCTTGTCGGTGATCGGATGCGACGCCAGGTACGGCGCCGATCGCGGTGCGTTGCGCTGCAAGTCCGACAGCCGCTTGAAGAAATCCAGCATGCCGCGCGGGTCGTATCCCGCTTCCCGCATGTAGCGCGCGCCGAGGTAGTCCGCTTCTTGTTCGAACTCGCGCCTGTACTTCAGCCGCGCCGTCGCATTGGCCGCCGCCGCGCCGGCGCCGAGCGCCGGTTCGACGACCGACAGCAGTACGCTCAGGAGCGTGGCGTAGTTCATGAGCTGGGACGCCTCTTCCTGGCGGGCCAGATGGTGGGCGTTGATGTGCGCGATTTCGTGGCCCAGCGCCCCCGCCAGCTCGTCGTCGTTGGCCACCTGCGTGAGGAGACCGCCGTGCACGTAAACGTAGCCGCCCGGTACCGCGAAGGCGTTAATGCGCGGATCGCGCACGACCTGGAACTGGTACACGAAGGACCGGTCCGGCAGCGCGGCCACGATGCGCTGGCCGATGCCGTTGACGTACTGCGTGACCTCGACGTCGTCGACGCTGGGCAGCCGGTCGCGCGCCTCGTAGGCGAACTTCCTTCCGAGCGCCTTCTCTTCCGAGGTCGACACCGCCTGCACGGGCGGGACGAGGGCCAGTGCCGCAATGAGGCCGGCCGCGACGGCTCGCATCGGGATAGTCACGGCAGACGCACCGCGTATTCGAGGATCGCGCTCAGGTGCCGCACGCGGCGTGCGAAGACCGGGCGCAACTCGGGTCCGGCAGCATCGAAGGCGTCGAGATTGGCGCGCAGGTTGGCACTCAGGATGTCTACGCACTGCTCGACGCAGGCGCGCTCGGCATCCCGCCGCCGCGCCCGGACGATGTCTTGCATCGGAATCACGACCGCCATCGCTTACCCCTCCGCGCCGATGCCCGCGGGTTCAGTTGCCCCGTCGCCGCGAAGTCGCCAACCGTCGCGGCCGAACCACTCTATCTGCCGTGCCAGACCGAGCAGGATGCGCACGTCGCGCTCGTCCAGACCGGCCCGGCCGAACATGCGTCGGAAGGCGAACATGATGTGGTCGGGGTTATCCCGGTGCAGGAACCCGATCGACAGGAACGCGGCTCGCAGATGCGTCATTGCCTGTTCGACCCGATCGGCCGTCGCCAGTTCGGGCGGGCTTACTGCCTCCGCCCCGCCGTTGGCGGCGAGGAACAGTTCGTAGCAACACAGCATTACGGCTTGCGCGAGATTTAGCGAGGCGTACGCGGCGTCGGCCGGAATCGCGGTCAACTGGTGACAGACGGCGAGGTCGTCGTTGCTCAAGCCGTGGTCCTCCGGACCGAACACCAGTGCGACCCGGTTCCGCTCGGCCGCGGCGAGCCACCGCGGCGCCGCCCGGCGCGGCTCCTCCGCCCCGGCGCGGTACGGGCCGTCGCGGCGCGTGGTGCCGACGACCAGCCCGCAGTCCGCCACGGCCTCGTGCAGCGTGGCGACGGTGCGCCGCCCGGCCAGTACGTCGGCGGCGTGAACGGCCATGGCCGCGGCGGGCAGCCGTCCGCCGAGACGCGGCGCCACGAGCACGAGCTCGGTCAGGCCCATGTTCTTCATGGCCCGCGCCGCGGCCCCGACGTTGGCCGCCCCTCGCGGCCGCACGAGCACCACCCGGATGTTGCGCAATGGCATGCCGAACTCATCGTAACCGCAATGCAACCGAAGCGCGAGTCGAGCCTGCATGGTTCCAGGAGACCCCCGGGGCGTTGAAAGTCGCGCCGCTTCTCTATAGGGAAAGCGTTTTCGAGGGGTCCCCGCGGCAACGGGAAGCCCACCCACAGCGGTCGGAAGGAGAAGCAAATGGCGATCCGGATTGGCATCAACGGCTTTGGACGAATCGGCAGGCTCGTGTACCGGGTCGCCGCCGAGCGCGGTATCGACGTGGTTGCGCTCAACGATCTCGTGCCGGCGGACAATCTGGCCTACCTGCTGAAGTACGACACGACACACGGGCGATTCAGGCTCGGGGGCAAACCCGCCGAGGTATCCGCCACCGAAGACAGCTTCACCGTCAACGGTAAGACCACCCGGACCATGTCGGTTCGCGATCCCGGCCAGTTGCCGTGGAAAGACCTCGGCGTCGACTACGTGCTGGAATCGACCGGGCTGTTCACCGACTTCGAGAACGCGAGCAAACACGTGGCCGCCGGCGCCAGGCGCGTTATTATCTCGGCGCCTACGAAGAGCGGACCGGAGCAGGTGCCGACCGTGTGCCTGGGGGTGAACCAGGACACCTACGATCCGGCGAAGCATACGGTGGTGAGCAACGCCAGTTGCACGACTAACTGCCTGGCCCCGGTTGCCAAGGTCATCCACGACAACTTCGGCCTCGAAGAGGGTCTCATGACCACGGTCCACGCCGCCACGGCAACACAGCCTACGCAGGACGGCCCGAGCAAGAAGGACTGGCGCGGGGGCCGCAACGCGTACATGAACATCATTCCGGCCAGCACCGGCGCCGCCAAGGCGGTGACCCTCTGCATTCCGTCCCTGAAGGGCCGGCTTACCGGCATGGCCTTTCGCGTTCCCACCGCCGATGTCTCCGTCGTCGATCTGACCTTCCGCACCGCCAGGGATGCGGGTCTGAAAGACATTCACGCGGCGATGAAGGCGGCGGCCGACGGGCCGTTGCAGGGTATCCTGGGTTACACGGAAGAGGAGATCGTCTCGGCGGATTTCATCGGCGACCGGCGCAGCAGTATCTACGATGCCGGCGCCGGCATCGAGCTCAACAAGCGGTTCTTCAAGGTGGTGAGCTGGTACGACAACGAGTCCGGCTATGCCACCCGCTGCGTCGATCTTGTCGAGTTGATGGCGAAAAGGGACGGGAAGTGAGCGTGGTGGCCGGCGGCGGCGGGTTGCCCCGCGATCCTTGCGCCGGTCGGCGGCACGGTGATATCAGCGGCTAACGAGAAAGGGCAGGGCGCATGTCCATTGAACGGATTCTGGTGCCAATCGACTTTTCCGACGACTCGCTGAACGCGCTGAGCTACGCGCGCGAGTTCGCGGCGGCATTCAACGCCGAGCTGCTGCTCCTGCACGTCATCGAGCCGATTTACTATGCCACGCCGGCCGACATGTACGTGACCAGCCCGAACATTTCGATGCTTCTCGACGAGCAACGCTCGATTGCCGAGCAGCAACTCGAGCGGTTGTCCGCCGAGTTGAGCGCCCAGGGGCGAAAGCATCGCACTATATTGAAGACCGGCACCCCCGCGCAGGTGATCGTGGAGGCGGCCGAGGCCGCCGGCGCCAGCCTGATCGTCATGTCCACCCACGGGCGCAGCGGACTCGCGCATATCCTCCTGGGCAGCGTGGCCGAGAAGATCGTGCGCCACGCAGCCTGTCCGGTGCTCACGATCCGCCGCCTCGACGCAACCAAGGACAAGCCCGCCGGTTAGGGCGCAGGCCGCCTGCCGGTCTTCGGTGCGCCGGCACCCACCCGTCTCCCGCCCGCCCTCCAGTAACCTCGTTGGCGAAGGCCTGTCGAGAAGACATGTACAAGATCGTCCGACGCGAAGCCTTCTCCGATACGACTTTCCTCTGGGAAGTCCTCGCCCCCGATGTCGCCCGCGCCGCACAGCCGGGACATTTCGTAATGGTCCGACTGCACGAAGGCTGCGAGCGCATTCCGCTCACGGTCGCCGATTACGATCGCGAGCGCGGCACGGTGACCGTTGTCGTCCAGGCGCTGGGCAAGTCGACGCGCGAGATGATGGAGCACTACGCGGGCGGCGACACCTTCAGCGACTTCGTGGGACCGTTGGGTCAACCCCAGCACATCTCCCACGTGGGCCATGTGTTGCTCGTCGGGGGCGGACTCGGCGTTGCGCCCGTGTATCCGCAACTGCGCGCTTTCAAGGAAGCCGGTAATCGCACCACCGGCATTGTCGGGTTCCGGCGGCGTGATCTGGTATTCTGGGAGGACCGCTTTCGCGGTTACTGCGACGAGTTGATCGTCTGCACGGACGACGGCAGCTACGGACGCCCCGGCCTGGTGACCGCCGCTCTCGAAGACGTTCTGAAGCGCGACCGGCCCGACCTGGTCGTGGCCATCGGCCCGCTGCCGATGATGAAGGCCTGCGCCGAGGTGTCGCGGCCGTTCGGGGTCAAGACACTGGTCAGCCTCAATGCCATCATGGTCGACGGTACCGGCATGTGCGGTTCGTGCCGGGTCACCGTCGGCGGCCAGGTACGCTTCGCCTGTGTCGACGGGCCCGACTTCGATGGGCACGCCGTCGACTTTACCGAGTTGACGATTCGGCAGCGCCGCTTTCGCGGCCAGGAGTCGCGGGCGGGGGAAGAGTACGAGCAACTCTGCAACCTGGAGAAACAGCTCTTCGCGGAAGAGAAGCGCAACTACAAGAAGATCAAGGACCTCGCGCCGCGCCAGACCGCGATGCCCGAGCGCGACGCCGCCGAACGGTCGAGCAACTTCAAGGAGGTCAACCTCGGTTACACGCTCGCCGATGCGCTTGCCGAGTCCGAACGTTGCATCCAGTGCACCAGGCCGACGTGCATCGCCGGCTGCCCGGTGGCCATCGATATCCCGCGCTTCATCCGTCACCTGATCGTGCGCGACATCGACGGGGCGCTTGCCGCAATCCGGGAGAGCAACGTGTTTCCGTCGGTCTGCGGCCGCGTGTGCCCGCAGGAGACGCAGTGCGAAGCGCAGTGCATCATCGGCAAGAAGGTCGAGCCGGTCGCTATCGGCCGCCTCGAGCGTTTCATCGGCGATCGCGCCAAGCCGCCGCGCGGCGAGCCGCCGCGGTTCGCGGATGGTTGGTCGCTGGGTAAGGTCGCCGTCGTCGGCTCGGGTCCGGCCGGCCTGTCGTGCGCCGCGGACCTTGTCCGCTACGGGGCCCGGGTGACGATCTACGAAGCGCTGCACGTCGTGGGCGGCGTGTTGCGTTACGGAATCCCGTCGTTCCGGCTGCCGCGCGAGATCATCGACCGCGAGGTGGAGTATCTGCGCGAAATGGGCGTGGCGATCGAAACCAACAAGGTCATCGGGAAGACCTTCACGATCCCGCAACTGCTCGGTGAGATGGGCTACGATGCGGTGTTCGTCGGCGTCGGCGCCGGAGCGCCGACGTTTCTCGGCATTCCCGGCGAGTTTGCCTGCCAGGTATACAGCGCCAACGAGTTTCTGACGCGCGTCAATCTGATGGGCGCGGACAGTTTTCCGTACCTCGACACGCCGCTCGGGGTCGGCAAGAGCGTGGTTGTCATCGGCGCCGGCAACACGGCCATGGACTGCTTACGGGTGTCCAAACGTATCGGCGCCGAACGGGTGCGCTGTGTTTACCGGCGCACCGAGGCGGAAGCCCCCGCGCGCGTCGAGGAAATCCGGCATGCCAGGGAGGAGGGCATCGACTTCTTCTGGTTGCACGCGCCGACGGCGATTCACAGCGACGCGGACGGTAACGTCCGCGGCATGACGGTGCAGAAGATGGCGCTGGGCGACCCCGACGAGTCGGGTAGGCGCAAACCCGTGCCGGTCGACGAGTTTGTCGAGCTCGATTGCGATACCGTGATCTACGCACTCGGGACCAGGGCAAATCCGATCGTCACCCAGTCGACCCCCGGCCTCGGCCTCAACCGGCGGGGCTACATCGTCGCCGACGACGCCACGCAGGCCACCAACCTGCCGGGGGTATTCGCCGGCGGCGACATTGTCACCGGCGCCGCGACCGTCATCCTGGCCATGGGTGCGGGCCGCCGCGCCGCGCGCGCCATCGGCGCCCACCTGAGCGGCGGGCGCACGTGGCCGCTGTCGAAGGAGCAGGTCGACGCGTTCGCGCCGCGTACCCCGCTCGGCCCCGCGCCCGTCATTACGGCTGGCGCCGCGTCCGAGCCAACTGTGCGCGCCTGCCCGAAATGCCGGCGGCCTATGGACGACGACGAGGAGTACGTGTGCTGCGCGACCGCCACCCTGGCGTGGCGGTGCGAGCAGTGCGCCAAGGTCTCCGAGGGCTTTGCCTTCCCGTACGGCATGTGCCCGGCTTGCGGCGGCAAACTCGCGATGGTGACCGAGCGCGATGTGACCGGGCCCGAGGCACACGACGCCATCCGTCTCGCTTTCGAAATCGAACTGGGTGGCATGGCGTTCTACGCGCGGGCGGCCGCCGAGACCGCGGACCCGGTGCTGAAGAATCTATTCGAGAAGTTCGCGGCTATGGAGCACGAGCATATGGCCACCCTTGCCCGCCGTTATCACGTCGAAGTGCCGGCCCCGTCGGACAGTTTTGCGATCGAGCGCGCGGCGATCTATGCAGGCATCGCGTACCGAGCCGAGGACCCCGCCAACCTGTTCCGTATCGCTATCGCGTTCGAAGAGCGGGCCGTGCGCTTCTTCACCGAGCGGCAGGAGAGGTGTCCCGAGGGCTCCGTCGAGCGCCAGCTTTACCGCGAGTTGGCGGCCGAGGAACGCGAGCACGTCGAGACGCTGACGACGGAGTTGGCGCGCTGGCGCGCGGGTAAGCCGGGTTTGCTGTAGCGGGCGGGGATTCCCGCCCGCCGCACTCGGACTGGATCGAGAGGGCAGGGCGTTGTGGTCGTGCCGGGACCGCTCACAGCAACCTCTCGATCGCGGTGTGTTCCAGATCGAAGGCCGCCGCGACGCCGGCGTGGGTGATGCGTCCGGCCATGACGTTGACGCCGCGGCGGAGCGGCTGGCTTTCCTGCAGGGCGCGGCGCGGGCCTTTTTCCGCCAGCTCCAGAGCGTACGAGAGGGTGGCGTTGGTGAGCGCGAAAGTCGAAGTGCGCGGCACGATGGCCGGCATGTTCGTCACGCAGTAGTGCACAACGCCGTCGGTCACGTAAATCGGCGCGTCGAGAGTCGTCGGCCGCGCCGTCTCGACGCAGCCCCCCTGGTCGATCGAGATGTCGACAATTGCAGCCCCGGCCTTCATTGCGCGCACCATCTTGCGCGTCACCAGCTTCGGCGCCTTGGCGCCGGCCACGAGGACCGCACCAATGACGAGGTCGGCCTCGACCACTTCTTCTTCGATGTTGGCGCGGTTCGACATCACTGTCGTGACATGCCCACCCAGAATGTCGTGCAGATAGCGCAGGCGCGCGGGGTTGCGGTCGATCACGCTGACGTTGGCGCCGACACCGTGCGCGATCATGCAGGCGTTGGAGCCGGCGATGCCGCCGCCGAGAATGACCACCTTTGCCGGCCGCACCCCCGAGGCGCCGCCGAGCAGGATGCCGGCACCGCCGTTGGGCTTCTGCAAACACCAGCTTCCGAATTGAATGCTGAGTCTGCCGGCAACTTCGCTCATGGGCGTGAGCAGCGGCAACGAGCCGTCGTCGATCTCGATGGTTTCGTAGGCGATCGCCAACACCCGCTTCGCCTGCAGAGTCCGTGTCAGGTCCGCACTCGCCGCCAGGTGCAGATAGGTGAAGATCGCCAGTCCCTCGCGCAGGTAGCGGTACTCGCTCGGCATCGGTTCCTTGACCTTGAGGATCGTCTCGGCGCTGCCCCAGACCTCGCGCGCAGACGCAACCACCCGCGCCCCCGCAGCACGGTACTGCGCATCGGGCATGCCGCTGCCCATCCCCGCCGCGCGCTGTACCAAGACCCGATGCCCGTGGGCCACGAGCGCACTCACGCCAGCCGGCGTCAACGCGACTCGATTCTCCTCCGCCTTGATCTCTTTCGGCACGCCAATGATCATCCCTGCCTCCGGTGTCGGAACCGCCCGTTGCGCATCGCCTTTCCAACCGTATCCCGCTTTTCTGCCGTGAAGAAACTCCCCGCCGCACCTGCGGCCGCAGACCTCACGCCCGCGTCAACGCCGCAAGGCGGACGTGCCGGCGGAACAGCCCGGCCAGACGGTCCCGGGCAGCGGCAGTAGGGGACACGTCGCCCAGATACGGAACGACCCCGAGCGGGGGTCCAAGCCACTCGCCGAGAACGTCGACGTTGGTCTGCGCGGCGATGTCGACCGCTGCCGGCGCCGGAAAGTTCACGACATAGCCGAGCACGGACAACCCGAGTGCACGTGCGCTGCGCACCGTGAGCAAAGCGTGATTGATCGCGCCAAGACGAGAGGCCACAACCACCAGGACCGGCAAACGCAGCCGGACAGCGAGGTCGGCGAAAGTCAGGGAGTCGGTCAGTGGTACCAGCAGTCCCCCCGCCCCCTCGACGAGAGTCACGTCGTGCGCCCCGACAATCCGCGCGTGGGCCGCAACGATCGCATCGAGATCGATTCGTACCCCGGCGCGCCGGGCGGCGAGGGCCGGCGCCAGCGGCTCGGGCAATGCATACGGACAGACGTCGCCGAGATCGGCCGAGCACCCGGAGAACCACGCGAGCCGATGAGCGTCTTCGGCGCGGCGCTTCCCGTCGTTCCCGAGGTCGCAGCCCGTCTCGGTCGGCTTGAAGACCCCCACGCGGTGGCCCTCCGCCACCAGGGCAGCAGCCAACCCGCAGGCTACGGTGGTCTTGCCGACACCCGTGTCGGTGCCGGTGATGAAAATGCTTTGGGGATGGACGGTGCCCGTCATGCACGGGCGCCGTACCGCAAGGCGAGAAGACGGAACGAAGCGAAAACTGCGAGAGCTCTTACGCCAACACCGACCAGACGGCAAAGCCGATCATACCCCAGAGCCCGAGGCCGATCGCTACCGCGTTGACAAACCCGGTCAGAGGCACGTCGGTCGTCTGATCCGGCGAGGCATCGTTCTCCGTCGTGAAGCGCCGCAGTTGGTCGTAAGTAAGCTGCATCGCACGTCCTCCTGCCAGAAACTAATGCAACCATCATACCTCTTGCCGAAAGCTCTCAAGTCGCATGGCATATCGCCCGTCGCGGTAAACTAAGCTCTCGAATTCACGACAGTTGCACGGATATAAAGTGCAACAGCCGGGAAACGGCGAATTGGTCGCCGCCGGCGAAAGAGTGACGATGCGTCGAGTCATTGCCGTTCCGTAACGGCGACAATGGCGTCGCGGATTACCGTGCAGAGCGTATCGAGTTGGGCGGCGCTCAGGCAAAGCGGCGGCATCAGCACGATAACGTTTCCGAGCGGGCGCAGGAGGACGCCGTGGTCGCGCGCCTCGCGGATCACCCGCATACCGATCCGCGCTCCCACGGGATACGGCCGGCGCGCGGTTCGATCCTCCACCAGTTCGATGCCGACCATGAGGCCCCACTGGCGCACATCGCCGACGTGGGGCAGCGGGGCGAACTCCCGCTGCAGCCGCGCGGCAAGCTCTGCCGCCCGGGTGCGCGTCGCCGGCAGGACGCCGTCCCGCTCGAAGACGTCCAGGCTGGCGAGTGCGACGGCACAGGCCAGCGCGTTGCCCGTATACGTATGACCGTGGAAGAAGGCCTTGAACTCGTCATAGGGGGCAACGAAGGCCTCGAACACCTGTTCCGTCGTCAGCGTCGCGGCCAGCGGCAGGTACCCGCCGCTGATGCCTTTGCCGACGCACAGGATATCCGGCGCGACATTCTCGTGCTCGACGGCGAACATGCGCCCGGTGCGGCCGAACCCGGTCGCCACCTCGTCGCAAATCAGTAACGTGCCGTGGCGCGCCGTCAGTTCGCGCAACGCGCCGAGGTATCCCGGCGGCTGCGCCCACATGCCGGCGGCACCCTGCATGAGCGGTTCGACGATGAGCGCCGCAAGGCTGCGCCCGTGCTCGGCAAACAGAGCCTCGGCCGCCGCCACCGCGGCCGCCATGGCGGCGTCTGGCTCCATGCCCCTACCCCAGCGGAACACGTGCGGCGGATCGAGCTTGTGGCACGGGAAGAGCATCGGCTTCAGGAAGCGGTGGAAAGCTTCGGAGTAGCCGACGCTGACCGCGCCCACCGTATCGCCATGATAAGACTCGGTCAGCGCAGCGAACTGCGTACGCGCGTGGTCACCGCGCAGTTGCCAGTACTGCGCCGCCATCTTCAGCGCGATCTCAACCGCGGTCGCCCCGGCGTCGGAGTAGAATACCCGCGTCAGGCCGGAGGGAGCGATCTCGACCAGCCGTCTCGCCAGGACCACCGAGGGCACATTCGCGAGACCCAGCAGGGTGGAGTGGGCCACCCGATCGAGCTGGGCACGCAGCGCCGCGTCGAGCGTCGGATGCCGGTGCCCGTGTACGTTGCACCACAGCGACGATACGCCGTCCAGGTAGCGGTTGCCGTCGACGTCGAAAAGATACGGCCCCTCGCCACGCGCGATCACCAGCGGCTCCTCGGCCAGCCATTCGTCCATCTGGGTGAACGGGTGCCACACGTGAGCGTGGTCCCAGCGGGCCAGCGTAGCGCGGTCCATCAGTCGGCCAGAGTGCGCGCCCGGTCGAACGCGGCAAGGGCGACCCGTAAGTCGTCGGCGTTGTGGGTGCTCATGACGGTGGTGCGCAGGCGCGCCGTTCCCTGCGGCACTGTCGGTGGCCGAATACCCTGGACGAAGACGCCGGCGGAGAGCAGGTGCTCGGACATGCGCATGGTTAGAGCCGAGTCGCCGACGAGGACGGGCACGATGTGGCAGGGCGACGACCCCACATCGAATCCGCGCGCGCGCAGGCCCGTCGCCAGCAGCTCCGCGTTGGCCGCTAACTGCTCCCGCCGCGGTTCGTCGCCGCCGGCCAGATCCAGGGCCGCGAGGGCCGCCCCGACCACCGGCGGCGGTAGCGCCGTGGTGTAGATGAACGATCGCGCCACGTTGACGAGCAGGTCCACGACCGGGCGGCGCGCGGCGACGAATGCGCCGAACGTTCCCAGCGCCTTGCCGAGCGTGCCCATCTGCACGGTGACCCGTTCCTCCAGACCCTCGGCGGCGACGACGCCGGCGCCGTTGGGCCCGACACAGCCGGTCGCGTGCGCCTCGTCTACCATCACCATCGCTCCGTATCGCTCGGCCAACTCGCAAATCGTCCCGAGCGGCGCCGTGTCGCCGTCCATGCTGAAGATCGAGTCGGTTACCACCAGCCGGCGCCGAGCGCGCGAGCGGGCGAGCTGCGATGCCAGAGCCTCCATGTCGCAGTGCGGATAGACGTTGACCTCCGCCCGCGACAGACGGCACCCGTCGACGATGCTGGCGTGATTCAGTGCGTCGCTGAACACGGCGTCCTCCGGCCCTACCAGTGCGGCGATCGTCCCGATGTTGGCGTGGTAGCCCGACGAGAACAGCAGCGCCGCCTCAGCGTGCTTGAAGGCGGCGAGGCGTTCTTCGAGACGCTGGTGCAACCTCGTCGACCCGGAGATGAGCCGTGAGGCGCCGGCGCCGAAACCGTAATCCATGGCGGCCCGTACCGCCGCCTCCTGCAGCGCGGGATGGTTCGCCAGCCCCAGGTAGTTGTTCGAGCAAAGCAGCAACACGCGCCGTCCGTCGATCGTTACCCAGGCATCCTGGGGGCCGTCGATCGGGCGCAAGCGGCGCGTCAGCCCGGCCTCGCGCCGTGCCGCCAACTCCCCCAGCACGAACTCGTGCGCCGACATGAAGAATCGACCATTAGTCGCCACGATCCGGACTGTCAACGCGGCCGCAAGGGCCATCTTGCCTTTTCGCCTGCCATCGGCGACCGTACGCGGGTGGAGCGGCGGTGTCGGCGGCGAACATCGCCGGCCGGCATGACGGTTTCGACGGTGTGGGCGACACGCATGGCTAAGATACGAGTCATCTTCGAGAACGGCGATCCCGAACGCTTCATCGAGTACGATCCCGCCAGGGCGCCGTTTCAACACGACGGTAAACCCGGATCCATACTGGACGTGCTGCTCGGGCATGGGATCCATATCGAACACGCCTGCGGCGGCAATTGCGCCTGTACGACCTGCCACGTGATCGTCAGGCAGGGCTATGAATGCCTGTCCGAACCCCAGGAGAACGAACTCGATCTCCTCGACAAGGCCCCGGGCCTGACGCCGACATCGCGCCTCAGCTGCCAGGCCCTCGTCGGCGACGCACCGGAAATCACGGTGGTCGTCCCCCGATTCACGATCAACCAGGCCTGACCCCGCGAGGGCGTACCCGTTACCTTGCGGCGTCGTTCCCGGTGCTGCTGAAACTTCGCACGTTGCCGCAGGGCAGCATCGCTCGCGCGCCCCTCGGCGGGCACGTGCAGCGGTCACTGCTGCCCCGGGGCAGCACGCAGGGCAGATGCGCTGTTGCCGGCGCATCCGAGGCGGTCCTGGCGGATGATGGCCTGCCGCGCGGCCCGAAGTCGAGGGGTCGCGCCGGTCGAGTGTCGATCCCAACCAATATGCGCGGGGACCGATCTCGCCGATCCTCAGGGCAGATCGATCGTGGCCGAGCGGGCACCTTCCAGGTACGGAAGGTTGCTCGAACTGGACAGTGCGCCGGAGCCCGGTACGGTGAAGCGATCGATGACCAGGCCGATCACCGGTACGTCGACGCCCCGGACAATCGCGTGCACGGTCTCCGTGCCGGCTGTGCTGCGCCGCAGCGGCGGAATCGTGCTGAAACGGCGTCTCGAGTAGCAGTTAAGGGGGATGGAGCCGGAGAAGGAATTCTCCCATTCGTTGATGACCGCGAACTGCACGGCTGTCGATGCCGCCACCTGGTTGAGCAGATCTTCGGAACAAGGCACCAGAATCAACTCGCTGTCGGAGCCCGACTGACTCGTCAACGCCTGGAAGTGCAGTCGATCCGGGCACGATTCGTACTGGATGCCGTCGAGACGGATGGCGCCCGTGTACGGCCCCGGAGAAAGCCGGCGGAACGCGTTGGCATTGTAGCCGACGGTCTGGAGATTCGTGTCCGTAACGATTGCCCGCCCCTGCAAGACATTGTGGGCGGCGGGATCGCCGGACTGTGTCGCCACAACGCACTTGAGCTCCCCCTCGCCGGTAAACGGGGGCGCGAGGCGGATGCCGCCGCCGTTGAGGCCGGTGCTCGCCAGCCACGACACCGGCTGCTGGGGTGTGAGCGCGAGACGGAAGCCGAGTTCGTTGCAGGTGACGCTCGTGACGTAGAAGCAGTACACCGACACCGAAAGGTTACTCAGATTGACCAATTCCAGTCGGGTCTCGACCGTGGCCGACGTCTGCACCAATGGATACACCACCAGGGCTGCCGGCAACTTCTGCGCCGGGGGCACGCCGGCTACCTGAAAACCCGTCGGGTCCTGCACCGCTTGCGGCGGTGTGTTCGTCGGCGCGGGCACGGCCGTGAAGGTCGGCGTCGCCGATGCGCTGGGGGTCGCACTGGCCGTTGCGGTGGGAATCGCGGTCGGCGTGGAGGTGGGGATTGCACTCGGCGTCGCCGTTGGGATCGGTGACGGTGTGGCGGTCGGTACCGCTGTCGCACTGGTAGTTGGGACGGCGGTTGCCGTCGGAGTTTGCGTCGGGGTCGACGAGCTGGAAGCCGTCGCCGAAGCGGTCGTCGTCGAGGTGGGCGTTCGGGTTGCCGTATGCGAAGGGCTGGCAGTTGGCGTCAGGGTTGGCGACGAGGTTGCCGACGCTGTCGGCGTCGCCGTGCCGGTGGCCGTCCGGGTGGCGCTGGGTGTCGGCACGGGGGAGTGGGTCGGGGTAAAAGTCGCGGTGGCGGTGGGGACGGCGGTCGCAGTCGACGAAGGGGGCGCGGTTGCCGTCATCGTCGGCTCCAGGGTGGGGGTCAACGAGGGGGCGGTGGTGGGCGTGGCCGACACGGTTGCCGCCACGCGCGGTGTCGGCGGTGGCGGCCTCAGCACCGGCGTCGGCCCGATCATTTGCGCCAGCATCTGGTACAAGATCGCCAGATACGCGCTCAGGAAGCGCAGGAACTCGATCATGGTCGCTCCGGAAACACGACCGTGGCCGAGCTGCCGCCCTCGAATGACGGTTCGTTACCCGCCATGCCGACGAACCCGTCGTAGGGTACCGCATCCACGACCAGGCCCAGCAGCGGCCCGCCGACACCGCGTAGAATCAGGTGAGCGGTATCGGTAGCGGCAATGCTGCGGAGTAACGGATCGGCAACTTGCGACAGCACCCTCCGATCGAAGCACGTGAAACCGTACGAGGCGGAGTAGGTCTGTTCGAACTCGTTGACCACCAGCACCTGGACAGTCAGAGTCGTCGGCTTTTGCAGTAACAGGTCCTCCGTGCAGGGCACCACGACCACCTCGCTGGCGGCCAGGGAGGTTTCGGTCAGCACATCGAAGTGCAGCCTGCGCGGGCATTGCGCATAGGCCGACCCGTTCAGGTTGATCGTTCCCGTATAGTCGCCGTCGCTCAGGCGTTGGAAAGCCACGGCCCCGTACGACAGGGTGCGTCCGTCAAGGCCGAACGCCGTGGCCCGCCCTTGTATGGTGTTGTGATAAGGCGCTTCGGGACGAGGCGGAACGACCACGCACTTGAGTTCGCCTTCACCCCAGAACGGGGGTGCCGCGCTACCGCTGGTAAGGTCGACGAGGCCACTGCTCGCCAGCCAGGTGAGCGGTTGATACGGGGTGAGGATCAGCACGAAGCCGATCTCCATGCAGGCGCTGCCCTCGACGAAAAAGCACTCCAGCTCCTGCGGATTACCGCTGAGGTTGACGATTTCTATGCGGGTGTCGCGATAACCGGTGGATTCGATGAGCGGAAACACGAGGAATGCCGAAGGTAGACCCTGAGCCGGCGGACCCGCGCTTACCGGTGAGACAATCCAAAGCAGAGCCACGAAAAGGGCGACCGCAAAGGCCGCCGATTTAAGGCCCGGGCGTTCAATCATCGTCCACCACCACACGGCCCGATGCTAGACCCCACCTACCGTCAAATCAACTCAAAATACCCCGCGGTAGGCCCGGGGGAGGGTCGTTTGTCTTGCATTGCTTGCTTCTGCCTCGCTTCCGGCTATTTCCCCCTCGCCGCGCACCGCCGCCATCATTGCACCCGGTCCTCCGGCTCCCGGGGCTTGACCGCGTTGCGCGAACGCGTCACGTCTGGCAAGCCCCTGCCATGCCCACCCGGCTCCACATCCGGCGCTGCCGCCGTACCGATCTCCCGGCCGTGATGCGTTTGCTTGCCGCCGCCGGGACCCCACTGCCGGTACCCGACCGGCGCACGCTGCACCGGTTCCGCCGCCTGGTGGCCGATCTTGGCAGCGACCTCTATCTGGCCCTGGTTGACGACGACACCGTCGGCCTGCTGCACGTCACTTACGCCCGCCAGCTTGTGCGGCCCCCGCTGGCACGGGTCGAGTGCCTGCTGGTCTCGCCGGCGGCCCGCCGGCGGGGCATCGGCCGGGCGCTGCTTGGTTTTGCGGAAGATCGTGCCCGCCGGCGGGGATGTGGCGCGATTCGGTGGAGCCTGCCGGCCGAAGATCCGGCCGCGCGTCACTTTGCGGAGAACGCCGGCCTGCTGCACACTGAAACTACCGTTTCCCGTCCCCTGCAGGCGGCCGGGAACGACCGTAAGCCGGAGTGACCCGTGGCTGAACTGTCCAAGGCAATTGCTCGTCTGATGCAGGAGCGGGAACGAACGCGTCCCGCCAGTACGGTCGAGTCCCCTCAGGTTCGAGCCGTAGTCGAGCAGCTCCGTGGCGCCGTGGTGCCCATGGACAGACCGCTGGTCGAGGCCTTCGCCCGCCAACTGCTCGATCACCTTGGTCCCGAGAGTCCTGACGGTGGCGACAGCACGTACCGCCTCGCGCTGGCCCGCTCCGCCTACCGGCTCGCCGCCGACCCCGAGGCCACCGAACCGCGAGTCCGCATCTTCGACCCGGACCTGTCCGGTGAAGGATGGGGCGTTCCCTGCACGGTGGTGCAGACGCTCATGCGCGATCGGCCGTTCATCGTCGATACGGTTCGCGAGACCCTGCGCGAGGCCGGCTGCTCGTTGCGTCGAATCGTTCATCCCGTCCTGATCGTCGAGCGCGACCCCCACGGGGCGCTGGTCGCCGTGCCGCCACCCGGAGCGCCCGGGCAGCGGGAGTCCTTCGTCCACGCGGAGGTCGACCGGGTTGGCGACGCCGAAGCGCTGACCGGGCGCCTGACCGAGCGGCTGCAGGCGGTGATCGCCGCGACCGACGACTACGGGGCCATGCGAGCGCGGGCCGAAGAACTGGCGGCGGCGCTCCGCGGCGGCGCGCTGGCACGTCCCTGGCGGGAGTATGCCGAAGAGACGGCGGCCTTCCTCGACTGGTTGGGGCAGAAGAGTTTCGTCTTTCTCGGCTATCGCGAGTACCAGTTCACCGGGCAGGGCGCGCAGAGGGCGGGCGTGGTGCGCCCGGGTTCCGGCCTCGGTATCCTCCGCGACGACCGGCGCTCGCGGCGCGCCACGTCGCAACCGCTGGGGGAAGACCTGCGCCGCCAGCTCAACGAGCTGCCGCTCCTGATCGTCTCCAAGACCACCGCCGAGAGCCCGATCCATCGCCGCGCCCACATGGACTATATCGGCCTGAAGGAGATCAACGCCAACGGCATGGTCGTCGGCGAGCGCCGCTTCCTCGGTCTGTTCACCGCCAAGGCGTATGCCGAGGATCCGGCCGCTATTCCGCTGCTGCGCGAGAAGCTCGCCGCGGTCATCGAGGCCACCGAGGCCGCGCCGGATTCCCACGACTACAAGGCGATCGTTCGAACCTTCAGCGAAATGCCCCGCGTTGCCCTGCTGGCCAGCTCGGCTCGCGAGCTAACCGTCGACGTGGCCGGCATCGTCGCCGCTGCCGACAGCAGCGAAGTGCAGGTCCTCGCCCGTCCCGATGCGCTCGGTCGCGGCGTCTTCGTCACGGTGCTGGTTCCGCGTTCCCGCTTCTCCGACGCGCTGGCCCGCCGCATCGAGACGACGCTGGCCACTACGCTGGACGCCACCGCCGTGCTGGCCGACCGGCTCCTGCTCGACGACAGCGCCCAGGTGCGCGTGCACTTCTACTTTGCCGCACCGACTTCGAGCTTGCGCAACCACCCGGCACCGGAGTTGCGCCGTCTCGTGAGCGCCTTGCTGCGTACGTGGGACGACCGGCTGCGCGAGACGGTTGCCGCAACGGCCCCGGCCGACCTCGCGCCGACGCTGCTCAACCGCTACCTCCCGGCTTTCTCCGAGCCCTACAAGGCCGCCACCGACGTTTCTCTGGCCGCCCGCGATATTCGTCACCTGGAGGCAGTTCGCAACACCCGTTGTACGCAGGTGGCGATCGCCAATGACAGCAGCGTCGGTGCCGGCCGCTGGACGGCCATTACGCTTTACGTTCCCGGTCCGGAGCTCGTGCTGAGTGAGTTCCTGCCGGTCCTCGAGAACCTCGGTCTTCGTGTCTCCTCGCAGGATACGCTCGAGGTCGACGTTCCCGATGCGGGGCCGGTCCGCATCCACACGTTTCTGACTCAGGATGCGCGCGGTACCATCCTCGATGTCGCCACGGTCGGTCCACTCCTGGAGCCGGCGCTGCTGCTGTTGCACGCCGGCCGTGTCGACAACGATCGCCTGAACAGCCTGATCGTGACGGCGCGCCTGACCTGGCGCCAGGTCGACCTGCTGCGCGCCTACGTGTACCACGGGGTCCAGCTCGGCAGTGCCCCGAGCCTGCACGCCCTCGTGCAGGGGCTGGTCGCGCATCCCGGGTTGGCCCGGCTGCTCTGGGATTACTTCGCCGCCCGCTTCGATCCGGCGCTGGAAACCTCGCCGCGCGAGCGCGCGACGAGCACTCTGGCGGCACTCGATCAGCAATTCCTGCAGGGCCTCGACGACGTGCAGAGCCTTCCGGCCGACCGCGCGCTGCGGGCGCTGTACAGGCAAATAGCGGCGACGCTGCGTACCAACTACTTCGCGGGTGCCGGCGCCGCCGAAAACGGTACGCCGTCCCCCATTGCCCTCAAGGTAGACCCGCGTGGCATCTCCAACGCGCCCCCGCCGGAACCGGTGGCGGAGATCTTCGTACACGCTCTCAACGTCGCCGGCGTCCACCTGCGCGGCGGCGCCGTGGCCCGGGGTGGCATCCGCCTCAGCGAACGCCCCGACGACTTCCGCCGCGAGATCCTCGATCTCATGAAGACGCAGACGGTCAAGAACGCCGTCATCGTTCCCGCCGGAGCGAAGGGCGGCTTCGTCGTGCGCCGGCGCGCCGACGGTCCCGCGACGGCGGCCCAGCACGAGGCCGCCTACCGTACGTTCATCGGCGCCCTGCTCGACGTCACCGACAACATCGTCCAGGGCGGAGTCGTGGCCGCCCCGGGAGTCCGGTACGACGAGGCCGACCCCTACCTGGTGGTTGCCGCCGACAAGGGTACGGCGGGCTTCTCGGATCTGGCGAACCGCATCGCCGCCGAGCGCGGATTCTGGCTGGGGGACGCCTTCGCCTCGGGCGGCTCCCGCGGTTACGACCACAAGAAGCTCGGGATCACGGCGCGCGGTGCGTGGGAGTGCGTCCGGCGCCATTTCCGAGAGTTGGGCCGCGATGCCGACTCGGAATCCCTTACGGTCATCGGCATCGGCGACATGGGCGGCGATGTCTTCGGCAACGGTCTGTTGCTCTCGCGCCGCCTGCGGCTGCGCGCCGCGTTCAACCACGCCCACATCTTTCTCGATCCGGAGCCGGACCCGGCCCTGGCGTTCGCCGAACGCGAGCGCCTGTTTCACCTGCCGCACTCGAGCTGGACGGACTACAACCCGACCCGCCTCAGTGCCGGCGGCGGCGTTTACGCGCGGGCCGCAAAGCGCGTTCCGCTGAGCCCCATCGCCAGGCAGATGCTCGACCTGCACGTCGAACATCCCTCGGGGGAGGATGTCGTGGCCGCGATCCTGCGCATGCCAGCCGATCTGCTCTGGAACGGCGGTATCGGCACGTACGTCAAAGCCGGCGACGAACCGCACAGTGCGGCCGAGGACCCCGCCAACGACGCGGTGCGGATAGATGCCGCCGCACTGCGGGTGGCGGTGGTCGCCGAGGGCGGCAATCTGGGTTTCACCCAGCGCGCTCGCATCGAGTTCGCCCTGCGCGGCGGACGCATCGACACCGACGCCATCGACAACTCCGGCGGCGTCGATCTGTCCGATCACGAGGTCAACCTGAAACTCGCGCTGGCTGCCGCCGTCGAGGGAGGCCAATTGTCGCTTGCCGAGCGCGACCGGATCCTCGCCGAACTGGTCCCGGAGATCGTTGGCCGCGTCCTCGCACACAACGGCCGGCAGGCGCTCGTGCTCAGTGTGGACCAGATTCGCAGCCAGACCCGCCTGGCCGGCTTCCGCACGCTGGTCGCCGAACTCGAAGCCGGCGGCCATCTCGATCGCCGCCGCGATCGCCTGCCGGATCGCGAAACGCTGCGCGATCGCCGAGCGACGTTTCTGGGTCTGACGAACCCGGAGCTCGCCGTGATACTGGCGCACACCAAGCTCGATTTGCAGCAGCGGCTGCTCGCGTCGTCGCTGCCCGACGAACCGTTTGCCGAAACCTATCTCCGTGGCTACTTCCCCGATCCCATCAACCGGCGCTTCGGGCAGGGTGTCCGCAGCCATCGACTGCGCCGCGAAATTATCGCCGTCGAGATTGCGAATGCGGTCGTCGACCGCATGGGGACGACGTTCGTGACCGGAGTGGCGCACGATACGGGCGCCGCTCCGGTAACCGTCGTCCGCGCCTGGGCGATCGCCGCGCAGGTGGCGGACGCGGCTGCGCTGTGGACCGACCTCGTCGCCCTCGATCCCCCCATGCCCGTGCCCGCCGAACGCCAATGCTGGTTGGCTCTCGAGGCCGCGCTCGAACGGGCGGCGAAATGGGTGGTCGAGCGTCAGGCGAGCGATCTGCCCGCCACGGAGGTCGTCACTCAGCTCGCTGCCGGTGCCGGCGATCTGTCGAGGATCGTCGGCCTCTTGCCCGCCCCGCCCGCTCCAGCGCTGCTCGATTCGCTCGCGGCAATCGGCGTTCCGCGGGCTCTTGCCGAACGCCTGGCGGCGCTCGACCGGCTCGCGGACGTCTTCGAGGTCGGCCAGATCGCCCGTGACCTCGACCTGCCGCGCGACCTGGCCGCCGAGGCGTACGCACAGGGATCGGTCGTTATCGACCTCGACTGGTTGCGCCGGGCGGTCGCCGCGCTACCGGGCGAGGACCGGTGGGAACGCCGCGCGGTCCAGGGCCTCGCAGAGGATGTAGCGCGGATGCGGCGACGTCTGACCCACGAGATCCTCGCGCATCACGTCGCCGGCGCCACCGTGGCCGAGTGCGTCGACTCGTACGTCACGGCGCATCAGGGGCGGATCGACCAGGTGCGTGTCACGATCGACGATCTCAAGAGCGCCCCCCACGCGTCGCTGTCCGCGGTGGTGGTTGTCGTCCACGAGCTCGGCCGGCTGCTGGCCGGACGTGAATGAGCGGAGTCGCGGCGTGAGCGGTACGAACGGATCGACGCGCGTCACGTTTCTCGGCGCCGGCGATGCCTTTGCGGCCGGCGGCCACTTCCATGCCGCCTACCTGGCCGAAGGCGACGACGCGACCGTGATGCTCGACTGCGGCGCGACCAGCCTGACGGCGATCAAACGCCTCGGCCTCGACCTCGGCCGCCTCGACGCCATCGTCATCAGCCATCTGCACGGCGACCATTTCGCGGGCTTGCCTTTCCTGTTCATCGAGTTCAAGTACCTGCAGGCCCGCACACGACCGCTGCGCATTGCGGGCCCGCCGGGAACCCCGGAACGCGTGCGGCAGCTCTTCGGCGCCATGTACCGCGAACTGGCCGGGGAGGCGCTGCCCTTTCCGCTCGAGTTTGTCGAACTCCGTCCCGGCGTGCCGGCCGAAGTCGGAAAGGTTCGTATCGAACCCTTTCGCGTTCCTCATCAGGAACGCGACATCTCGCTCGGGGTCCGCGTCGGGATCGGCTCGGCAAACATTCTCTACTCGGGCGATACCGGCTGGACCGAGGACCTGATCCGGTATGCGGAAGGCACCGACCTGTTCATCTGCGAATGCTGCTTTTTCGAAACCCGCACCCCGACGCACCTGGACTATCCGCGTATTGCCGAACAGCGCCGGCGTTTCGGTACGCGGCGCCTGGTGTTGACGCACCTCGGAGACGAGGTGCTGGCGCGCCGGGGCGAGATAACGGAAGAACTGGCCACCGAAGGCCTCGTGGTCCAGGTATAAGGAGAACCAACCGATGTCCGAACGAATCACCGTGAACCGAACCGGCGGCGTGGTCGAGGTCCGCATGAATCGGCCCGACAAGATGAACGCCCTCGACCGCGCGATGTTCGAGGGACTCGTGGAAGCCGGTAAGGCGCTCGTCGGCGATCGTTCGGCGCGGGCGGTTGTGCTCTCGGGCGAGGGCCGCGCCTTCAGTGCCGGTCTGGATTTCATGAGTTTTATGGCGATGGCCGGCGACGCCGACCCGGGTGAAAGTCTCCTTCGTCGCGAAGGCGACAGTCCCGCGAACTTCGCGCAGCGGGCGGCGTGGATCTGGACGGAGGTGCCCGTACCCGTGATCGCGGCCGTGCACGGCGTCGCCTTCGGCGGCGGCTTCCAGATCGCCCTTGGCGCCGACATCCGCATCGCCGCACCCGACGCCAGACTCTCCGTGATGGAGATCAAGTGGGGTCTGGTCCCCGACATGGCCGGTACTCAGACCTTGCGCCGCCTTGTCCGACTCGACGTTGCCAAGGAACTGACCTTTACCGGCCGCATCGTTTCGGGGACCGAAGCGGCAGCTCTCGGCCTTGTGACCCGGCTCGATACCAACCCGCGCGAGGCGGCCCTTACTCTCGCCGGCGAAATCGCCGGGAAGTCGCCGGATGCCGTCCGCGCCGCCAAGAAGTTGCTCGATCGGTCCGGGGTAATCGGTGTCGGCGAAGGTCTGCGCCTCGAGGAGGAGGTGCAGCGGACACTCCTCGGAACCCGCAATCAGATCGAAGCCGTGCAGGCCAACCTGCAGAAGCGTCCGCCGGAGTTCGACGACCCGGCGTAGCTCCGATGCTGAGTGTTTAGGCGCCGTCATGCCCGGCGGACATCCTTCGCTACGGCCAGTTTCGACTTCTTTGTGTGGCGCGAGGACTTCGTCCGTCAGGTCGAGTTCACGGTTCTTGCCGATGCGTGCAAGGTGCGAAGAAATCAGGCGGCGGCTGGAGAGGCGAGCCTGCGGGTCCTTGCCTTCTTCCGCTGGCCCACAGTGGTTGTCTTCGGAGTAACAACCGGGAGCAGAAACCTGTCGTGCTGGTGGGCACGGCAAACGCACGTCCGGTACGTCCGGTACGTGCAGCGGCCGGCAGGGTGGGCTTGAGCGCGGGTGTCTTGCGACGGCGGCTCACTCGCGGCAGCGCGCCCGTGTGGCCGTGACCACGCATGCCGGCGGACTGAACTCGTGCTCACCGCACTGCCCGGCACTCTGGAGTGCAGTGTCGCCGAGCGCGACCGCGATGCGCAGCGGCCCGACGATCGGGCCGTACGTCCCGTCTCGACCCTTGATCAAGAACTTGACCCCGTTGAACGCGGCGGTCCGGTCGAGGAGGGTGGCTCGGAAAACGCCAAGACCGGAGCCGGGCATGCAGCCCGGCGGAATAGCATCCGTTGCGTTTCCGTATCGCTGCCGCGTGAGCGTGGAACTCGCTCGCCATCCGTCGGTTGCGCCGCAGTGTGTGCCGATCGCGCCGCCTGGGATGAAGTGGTCGAGGATGACCGCACCTCCCGCACCGACGTCGAGAATCTGCAATCGCATGCCGCTGCCGATGGCGTCCAGCGGCGGAACCGGAAGCGCACCCGGAAACGCAAGTGTGCCCCTGAGGGTCAGTCTGTCGTCGTTGGCGCCGGGACCGAGTCGGATGGAAGCATTGGGAGCCATGATGGTGACGCCGCCGGTGCAGACGTCGCAGTCATCCCCGTCGCCGTCACCGTCGGTATCTGTCTGGGCGGGGTTGCCGACATCGATGCAGTTGTCGCACGCGTCGCCGACTCCGTCGGCGTCGCCGTCGGTCTGGGCCGGGTTCGCGGTGGCGGGGCAGTTGTCGAGCGGGCAGGTAGTCGCCGGATAGCCGGAATCGCCGAACCCGTCCCCGTCGGTGTCCGTGCACGTGTCGCAGGCGTCGCCGGTTCCGTCGCCGTCCGCGTCAGCCTGACCGGCGTTGGCGTCGGCCGGGCAGTTGTCGCACACGGTGCCTACGCCGTCGGCGTCGGGATCGTCCTGATCGTTGTTCGCCACGGCCGGGCAGTTGTCGCAGGCGATGCCGACGAAGTCGCCGTCCGGGTCCATTCCCAGAGAGACGGCGTCGACGTCGTCGGCGGGGAGGAGTCCCAGCGCTGCAGCCGGCACCACCGCGAATGCGGCGCACGGCAGGGCGGGCGGAAGGAAGAGCAGAAGATCGGCGGTTGACCAGGCGCAGAGGGCGAGCGACGGGGAGCCCGGCGCGAGGGAAAACGCGATGTAGGCGCCGCCGGCGCCGACGTCGAGGGCGTCGATGGCATCGCACACCGGCGGGGCGCATCCCAGGGGTCCGCCGACGAGTCCGAGCGCACCGGCGGCAACGGCCACCACCGGCGGCCCGCCACCCGGTGGGACCATGAGGACGTCGGCAGGCGAGGCGGTGGCCGCGGCCAGCGTCGGAGAGCCGGGCGCGAGCGTCAGGTACACCGCCGCGGTCAGAGCGGCTCCGCCGTAGACGAACGATGCCGGGCACATGTCGAGCGTGACGATGTCGTCCGTCGGCGGCGGCCCGAGTTCGGCCAGCCCGAGGCCCGGCGACGCGGGCGGCCCGCAGGGCGAGTCGGCGGCTCCATTGCCGTCGAGGTACGTTACGTTCAGGAGTGGCGGCGGTGGCGGCGGCGGGAAGAAGGCGGCGTTGAAGACGTCGGCCTGGGCCTGCCCGCCGGCGGCCTCGCAGGTTGCGAAGGCCGGCGGCGGTGGCGGCGGACCTACCACCGCGGCGCCCGCCGAGGCGGGCGTTACGGAGAAATAGATTTGCGCCAGCGGACCCGGAGCAGCGGCGGTTCCGGTCGAGATGCCGCTCAGGATATCGCCCGGACCGAGGCCGAGCGCGGCCGCCGGGATGCCGACGACAGGTGGGGCGAGGCCGGGGCCGGGCGGCGCGGCGGGGATCATGACGTCCGCAGGCCCGGCAGCGCCGAGGCCCGGGGAACCCGGTGGGAGACTGAACGAGGGACTCGTCGCGTGGCTCGGGGCAGCAGCCAGAACAGCGATCACGACGCCGACACGACTCGCGAACGCGCGGAGCATGGCAACCTCCGTATGACCGACGATGTAACTGTGCAGTACGTCGCGCCGTCAGTTCATGTCAAGGTGCCGTGCACGACCATAACTCCGCTCTAACCCGCCGGGTCGTAGGCGCGACCCCTGTCCAGCCAGCGTTTCCGGCGCCGGCTCGCTCGCCCAACGGGCGAGAATCTCCGCTCCGATATGGAACATGGCGCGTCGAGTCCCGCCCTTTCAGGGCTCGGTGTCCACGCTCGCCTTGACCCGGGGGCGTTGCCCCGGGCTGATGCCTTTTGCCCCTTCGGGGCGTGCGCGCGAGCCGACGTTCCATCCGATGCTCAGGCCCGAAGAGACGGCCATTCGCCAGCCCGGGGCAACGCCCCGGGGAACGATTCAAAGACCGGAAGCCGAACCCCCGAAAGGGCGTCATGCGACGGCGAGCCACATCGCACCGGGGCCTGCACACACAATGGCCGGCGTCCTTTCGCAAAAGAACCGTCCCTTAAGAGCGGAGTTATGGCCTCATCTGCCCACTGGCCAGGTGCTCCAACTCCCGCCCCAACACCTGCGGATCGCGGCACACGTGTAAACCCCATCGCCCTTCACGGCCCCAGTTGTTCACCGCTGCCACCCAGCGCCGCGCGGCCTGATGCTTTGCCCGATCATGGTTGTCCTCGTAGCCCTTGATCTCCAGCAGCAGCGTCACGCCGCTGCTGAGGCGCACGAGGTAGTCCGGCAGGTACGCGTGACTGACTCCGAGGTGCTCGTACGGAATCGCGCATTCCAGGTGATCGTTGCGCGCATAGAACGCCGCATGCCGTGACTGCTCCAGTCGAAACGCGGCCGACTGCTCCCACGTCGCAGTGTCAGACACGACCTGGTTGATGTGGCTCTTGCCCGTCGGATCGCAACGCCGCGTGGTCTTGAAGTCCACGCCGGCCGTCGAACCGACCGGCTTGTAGCGGTTCAAGATCGGCAGCAGCGGCGGCTCGCCCTGCGCGTCGTCGGGTTCAATCGCATCGATGAACCGCTCGGTGATGCGCCTTACGTAGGTTTCCAGTCCCAACTCGCTCGGATTGCACCCGTGCCAATCGACCTTGCGGGCGACGTATTCGTCGACCAGCCGCAGCACCTGAGGGAACAACTGATGGCGCGAGCGCAAGCGCAGCTTGGGCTTGCCGTCGCCGGCGCCTTCGCTCAGCGCCCACACAACCTGGCGCGCGATCTCGAACTTGATCGTCTGCCGATGCGTGCTGGCGTAGAACGCCTCCCGATCTTGTTCGACGAACTCGAATCCACCACCGACCGACGGACGCCCCACCTGATACCCGACCTGCGGCTTCACAAACACCGCGGTCGGAGTGCGATTGGGCTCCAATTGGAGCGACTCCATCGCGCCGATGTCGGCCTTGATCAGGTTCTGCCGCAGCGCGAAGGCGTATCCTTCGACTACCGGGAAGCGAATCTCGAAGTGCCTGCGTTCTTCCAGGGCGCGCACCTGGTTCTTCGGCTTGTCCTCCGGCGCCGGTTTCTTCGTCTCGCGGCCCTTGAACGGAATGATGGAGAACGGAATCCCGTAGACGTCGACATACTCCGGCGTGAGCAAACCCGTCTGCGGGTCGGGCGTGTAGTCCATCCGCCGCAACCCGCGACCGACCACCTGCTCACACAGAAGCTGGCTGCCGAACGCACGCAGGCCCAAAATGTGCGTGACGTTGTTCGCATCCCAACCCTCGGTCAGCATCTGCACGGACACGACACAGCGCACCTGCTCGCCGGGTTGGCCAGTCCTGCCGACGGTGGCGACGATCTCGCGCAGCGCCTCGGCCGCCTCGCGCCGATTGGCGTTCGGGTGTTCACTCTCAGCCTCGGCCAGGAGCTTCGAGTCGATGCGTAGCGCCGCGCGGAAGCCCTCGCGATTGGAGAACAGCTCCGGGAACAACTTGCCGTTCCCGTACACCGTCTTCGTCTTCGCCCTCTTCTTGCGACGACGACCTCCGTTCGTCGTGTCCTCCTCGTCCCCCTCGTCATCGTCGTTGACGGCATCAACCGCCTCTTCGCCCGAGATGTTGCGGTAGAAAAGCTCGGCGATGTCGGTGTTGTCGCAGACAATGATCAGCACGGGCGGCGTGTGCTCCTTTTCGGGGGCGGCGTCGCGGATGTACTCGAAGCGCTCTTTCCACTGACTGGCGAGGGTGATGAGCGCGTCCTCCGCGTCGCGCCACACGACCTCGGGCTTCGGCTTACCACCCGGCAGCCGCTCGCCCGGTTCGAGCCCCTTGTTGATCGTTTCCCACAGCCGAAAATACTTCGGTTCGGGTCGGCCGGTCGTGTCGCTGACCGGCAAGCGCGGAATTTTCACGATGCCCGACTCGATCGCGTCAACCAAACCGAAATCGCTCACCACCCATGGAAAGGGGGAGCCCTCGATGTAGCCGCTGCCCTGGATATAGAACGGCGTGGCCGACAGGTCGGCGCAGAACTTGATCCCGCATGCCCGGTTGATCCGGTCGAGCCCGGAGATCCACACCGTGGCTTCTTCGCGTTCGGCTTTCTCGGCGGCCGACAGCCGTGCGGTCTCCTCCACCGGCGCCGGCCGATAGGCATGATGCGCCTCGTCGTTCAGCACCATGATCGGCGCGCGCTCGTACAGATCGCCCAGCACACGCCGCGCGAAGGCCTCGGGGCTCTCCGCGCCTTTGTTCACCACCGCGTACGTCTTGCCGCCTTCGCTGTGCGGCGACTCGGGGGCAAACAGGTGCCAGTTGGTGACCAGCACCTTGCCTTTCTTGATCTCGGGCATGAGTTGCGCCGGCACGAGATCGAAGGCGGCGTAAAAGTTGTCGTCGTTCTCCGCCCGCAGCACTTGCAGGCGTTGCTTGATCGTCAAGTTGGGGCAGACCACCAACACGGCCGAGGGGAACCGCTCGTCGCCCGGGACGCGTCCGCGGTTGCAGAACGCCCACGCCACCAGCATGCCCATCACCACCGTCTTGCCGCTGCCGGTGGCCATCTTGCAGCCGTAACGAGTGAGGCGCGGCAGCCCCGGTTCGTTCGGCGTATCCACCAGGCTCGGGAAGACGCCGAGTGCGGTGTGCGTCACGACAGACGGTCGCTCGTTGGCACAGAGCCGCTGATAGTCCTCGACGCTCAGCGCCGGCCGCCAGCGCGGACGCTTTCCCGAGGCGAGGATCTCGGCGAGGTAGATGATGGTCTCCACCGCTTCGCGCTGGCAGAAGAACAAGCGCCGCGGCCGATCCGCGCGGGTCCAGTGCGCGAGCAACTGCTTCGTCACCGGCGTGGCGCCTTCGTAATTGGCCTGACGCCAGCGTTTCACGTCCTCGCGCAGCGCGTTCACCAGCGGCAGATCGTCGCGTTCCTCCTCGGCAACGAACTGCATCTGCACCTGCGCGCTACCGGTGCGCTGTGTCTTGTACCAGTAGCTCGCCGGACGCCGTCCCAGCATCCGCTGCGCCTCGCCCGTCGCCGTCGAGTACACCCAATGCGCGGTCGGCTCCTCGTACGGGTTGCAGATGATCGGTTCGTTGACCGGTTGAACCGGCAGCAGTTGTTGTTGCGGCTTCATGGCGGGGGAACTTGTGCCAGGTCAAAGACGTCGAGCGCGACTGTTCGGGCCGGGCGGCCTGCGCCATGTGCCAGTTGCCGGATGCGCTCGGTCGTCTCACGCGAGAAAGCCGGCTCTCCGCAACGGGCGCAGAGATGGGCTGGGATGTGTTCCGCCAACACCCGGCGGCCACCGCTGCCCTGGGACCGGGCAAAGCGACGCGGCGCGCAGGTGCGGGCTACTTGTCGCGCGACTTGTCCGGCAGGAAGCGCACCGACACGTGGTCGCCATCCCGAGTGACGACCGGGCGCTCGGGGCGGCCGGACTCGGAGATAAACCGCTCCAGGTCCCGAGCGGTTTGATCGAGTCTGCGGTTCAGCTCCTCGACGCTGATTTGCGTGTCTCGTGCCATTCCCTCCTCCGTATTTGTACGATAACACAGCGGCGACCCTAATGTCTCACGTTTCCGCTGCCCGCCTCGGTTGCATCACCAGCCACTGCGGCTGTGGCCGACTGCCTCAGCCGCGCCAGCAACAAGAGTAGTGTGGACGAAAACGGTCCGGCTAGAGCGGAAAACTGATCCAAGACTTCAGCCTCGGCTACTGCTCTGCTCCGGAGGATACCCTCCCGGTTCCGGTGAATATTGAGCACGGCAACCGGGCGTTCGTCACGCAGTTGCATAAGCGGAAACGACACGAAGCTGCGTACCGATTGCTGGCTGCGGAAGTACTCGTCGACCTGATTGCAGACGCTTTCGCTGAAGTCGCCCTTTTCCCGGCACCATTGGCCGAGGGTGCGGGTGTCGGCGTAAATGTCCAACACACGCTCGCAGAACGCCCGCGGCGCTCCGGGTAGCACGCGACTACGTCGCCCATCCGGGCTGCGCTTGATGCGGGGTAGAGGCAGTGCCATCGGCTGCAAATCCCTATCGGGGCCGTACCCTTTCGCTTGCGTGGTGGTCGACAGCTCGACACGCAGCTCCAAAACCCCATCCAGGGCGGCCAGGTCGGTTTCGGGTTCGGCGAACCGTAGGCGTTCGGTGAGCGCGGCCTTTGCGGAGGCGACCAGTTCGTTAGGTCGAAACAGCATAATGTTGGCCGCGTACACCACGTCGGCCGGCCGGCCGTCGAAGTCGTGGGCTAGCGCCGCTACTTCACCCAGGACGATGCGGATTGCCCGCTCAACGGCGTCCTGGGGCAGTTCGGCAGGTGGCACGCTCAAGACGTCCGTGAGGACCTCGCTACAGTGCCAGTACAGTTGTCGGAAGGTCGATAGGAATCCCGCCGGCGGCAGCGTGCGAATCAGTTTGACGAGATCGTCAGAGCGGCGTGCCAGCGTCTCCTCGGACTCCCTACGGGCAGCGTCGATGGCTCCCTGGCGCAAGAAGAACAGCAGCGCCGTGGCGATCGCGGTGCCCCAGAACAAGCCTGGGTGCCACGGAATCGCATCGCCAATCCACGAAAAGGGGAACGCCGCACCTATCTCCGCGCTGTAGACAGAACCGAGCGCGCCCGCCAACAGGCCCAGTAGCGTGACACCCGCAGCGTAGACAGGACGGCGGGACACTCGGCGGTGCCAACGTTCGCGAGGTGCCGGCGGCGGAGCTGAGGAGTTCGACACGCGCCGTCTTTGGCCCGCCCGCGGTGGTTCTGTCAACCCCGCGGGTTGCGGCGCTGCCACCCTTTCATTGCCGTGTCCCCCAGGTCTCCCCCTTTCCAGTCGGCAGCCGATGCACGCCCATCACTTCGTTGCCGCGCGGGTCGATTACCTTTACCGCCACCCGCCGGTGCTTGCCGGCGGGGAAAGGCAGCGACACCGTGCCGCTCAGCAGCGCGAAGCGCTCTTCGTCAATTACACTCTTGAGCGCACGCGCCAGCTTGTCCCATGCGCTCTTGTCCGGGAAGAACGCCTGCGTGATGCAGAACGTACGCCCGTCGTAGTCGGTGTCGAGGAACCACGCGGCCACCTTGTCGGCGTTGGTCGGCAGGAGCGTGTTCTCCACCGGGTTGTAGATGTCGACGCCCTGCATCTCGACCTCGAACATCCCATCCTTCAGCGGGCGCAGCTCGGTGCGCGGCATGCCGAAGACGGTGAAGAGCTGGCTGTTCGGCGTCTCTTTCAGCAGGTCGCCCATGTTCACGTCGGGCCGGATGTGTGCCAGGTGGCAGCGCACTTGCGGGTTGGCGTCCTCCTGAATCACCGCTTGCGCCGAACCGTCGAAGCTGAAGCCGGCGAACACCAACTCATCGAAGCCGCGCCGGTGCGCTTGCCGTAAGGCGTTCTCGACCTGGTACGCGGTGACCGGCCCGAACTGCGGGCCGATCGATACCGCGACGCGGCGCTCGTGCCCGTTCTCGGCGCGCCACTCCCCTTCAGCGTGGAGGAACTCGCCCTGAAACGGATCGAGACGGCTGAACCTGGCGACCTTGTTGTTGGGGAAGCGGACGCCGTCGGCGCGCAGCAAGCGCAGCATCTTGTCGAGATAGGCCTCGGCGTTAGCGGGTTCTTCAGGGCGACCACGGAGGGTCGCCCCTACAGCGGACTCCTCTTCTCCGAATGTTTCCAATTCTTCCGGTTCGCCGCCAATCGGCGTCGGCTCGTCCAGCGACTCCTCGGCCGGCATCACCGCTTCCATCGTAAACGGACCCGAGACGCGGACGATGCCGCGTTCGATCTGCGGCTGATCGACCAGCTCCTCCTGCTCGGCGTTGGCAGCGATGCCGGCGTTGACTTCGTCCATCCTGGCGCGCCACGCCGCGCGGTACTCCGCGAGCGCTGCCTTCAGCTCGGGCGGCCATGCGTCGTCGGCATCGAACGGCACTTCCCATTCGCGCCACTCGCTCCTGGGCAACAGCCAGCGGCGGCGATCGGCGTCGGTCAGCGCGCGCCGGCCCTCGATCCGTTCCTGCGCCGCCAGGCCGGCAGGCGGAATATTCTTGCGCTTCGAGTCATGGCGATACTCGCGCACCAGGCCGTCCCCCGGCGCGGCCGGCGTCGAGCGCCTGCGGCTACCACCAACTCTGCGCACCTGCTTCGCCATCAAGTCCCCGTGACCAACCAGGGCCGGTTCAAATCACAGGGCCGGTATCGACTTCAAGCGAGCACGGCCACGGCAAAGTCGTTCACCGAGGGCAAGGCGCCCCTCGATACACGGCCCGCAAGACGCGGGCCGTTACTCGGGGCGAACGGCTTTCAGGCATTACGGAACCTGGAATCCGTTCGGGCCGAGTAGCCGCCTCCCTCTGGCGGCGTATCGAGGCCCCGTCAGCGACTTTGCCGTGGCCCTCTCAAGCGAGCGAGGTGGGTGTCCGGCATGCGCACTCGGCATGCGCACTGTGTGCTACGGTCTGATCTTCTGTGGGACGCCGACGAAGCCTTCGATCCAGTTCCGGCGTGATGAGAACCCGGTCGAACGAGTCGTCGGTCAGTGTCGTGTCCGTGGCGTTGGCAACTCGAAAGTCGATGTTGCGCGAGCGGTTCTTGCTCTGCGCTCGCGCGATCTGACCGGCACCGAGATCGACCGCAAGAATGCTGGCAGTGGGAACCGCGTCGAGACACTCCGTCAGGGCCGATGCACTTCGATCAGCCCTATACGCGCCATGCGTGCGAAGTCGGCGTCGAGCGACCACACCTGCGCGTCTCGTTGGGACGCCAGTGCGGCGATGAGCAGGTCTGCGAAACCGAACCGCTCTCCGGCAGCGGCGGCGCGATCGATCCACGAGTCGATGCGTGTCCACGTGGCCGCATCCGGGTAGAACACCGGCAAAGCCGACAGCAGGCGGCGCAAGCTAATGCCGTCGGCCCGGCTGGCGCCGAGGAGGATCTCGACGCGCACGGGCGCAGCAAGGGCCACATCGTCTCGATCGAGCAGCCCCCGCAACCCCTCGGCCTCGGTGCCGGCGCGATTACGTAGCGCCGCCACCCACACCGACGTGTCGACCACGATCATCGCCGCCGCCGGCGCGCCCTGGACGGCCTGCGGCGCGACGATTCGATGTCGATGTCCAGGCGGACCGAACCGAGCAACGACTTCAGCTCGTCGATGCGTTTGCGGCGAATCAACTCCTGCAGCGAGACGATTACAGTGTCGGTCTTGGACTTGAAGCCGAGGAGTCGCCGCGCTTCCTCGAGCAGCGGGTCCGGAATATCGAGCGTTGTCCGCATATCGGACGCCCTATTTTATGTGCGATAAGATGTCAATTCAGGCGTTCCTGGGGCACCTCGGAACGGAGTGCGTTCGAACTGCAACAGCCTTCGGGGCCGCAGGCGAACGAGTGTTGGCCACCTGCCCTGCACCGGCGCCCGCGAAAGGCGCTTCGTGCGACGGACCCACAGCGCGGCGAGCGACAAGAGAGCAGCCCAGCTTCAGGACCGTTTCAGCTCGAATACGGTCGCTGGTTTGCGCCCTCGATCGGTTCGCCGGTTATTGCGCCGGCGGGAAGTGATACCCCAGATCGAGTCGTCCTGTGTCTGGCGTGGTTCCCGTTGCGCTGCGCAGGCCGAGCGCGACGCCGAGAGTGCGAGGCAGGACGTCGCCGGCATCGATTGCCGGGCTGTCTTGCCGGAGGCGGAAGTCTCCGCCGCCGGGGAACTCGAACCCGGCGTCGCGGGGGATGTCGTTGGCGCCGGTAATGTCGGCCGGCAGATACGTTGGCGGGTAGACGAGGTTGTAGTCGCCGGCGTAACCGACCTCGCTGGCCGGCGTCGTGAAGACCTTGATATTCTCGAGAGGCGTCGGGGCGCCGCTACCGTTCTCTTGCAGCACGTTGTTACGCACTTGCGCACCGGGTGACGCGGCGCGGCTGGTGCCGATCGTAAGCCCGCGGCCGCCATTACGTGCGATCGTATTGCTGATCACCCACGCGTCGGGCGACCCGCCGGCCTGGCCGACGACAGCGATGCCTTCCCCTGCATTATCGTGCACGAGGTTGTTGAAGATAACGGCCCGAACCGAATCCTGTATGCGGATGCCGCTGCCGGGATTGCCGCGCACCCGGCAATTCCGCACCGTGGCGTCGTCGCTGCCGCTCTTGAGCACGACGCCGCCATCGGCAGCGCCGGTGATCTCGAAGCCATCGACGACAACACCGGGAGCGTTGGCGAAGCGGAACCCGGCTCCGACTGCACTGCCGGCAGCGTCCACGACCACAGGACCAGGCAAGTCGCCCGTGAGTGCCCCGGTCGGGTCGGCGAGGAAGGTCACCTGGCGGGCCGGTCGACCGCTCCCGTCGGTAGTTACACCTTCGCGGTAGGTCCCGGGACCGACGACCACCCGGCCGCCGCGCGGCGCGAGCCGTGCCGCGTGGTTGATCGTACGCACGGCTTCAGTCGCGCTCATGCCGCTGCTCGCGTCGTCGCCGGTGGCGCGAACGTAGAGGCTCTGAGGCACCGGCGTCGGCGTGGGTGTCGGAGTCGGAGGCGGAGTCGGGGGTGCGACGCAGCCGTTCTGGGCGCTGGCTACCCCGAGCAACAACTCATCGACGGTCACAACCCCGCTGCCGTCGCGGTCGAATCTGAGGCAACGCAGCAGGTCGTCGAGGCCGAGGGCCATGGTCACGCCGGCCACGATCTCGTCGACTGTGACGGTGCCATCGTCATTGCAGTCGCCGGTGCAGACACGGCCGATCAGCGACACTGCCACGCTGCCATCAGCTCCATCGACATCCGCGATGCGGGCGCCAGCCGGATCGATCGCGATGGCGACGGCGTTGGCGATGCGAAACGTCGCCGGGAGTGCCGCAGCGGCAATGCGCACCGGGCACGTGTAGAGCACACCGTCAGGGATGGGGCTGGTGTCGGTTTCTGCCTGGAGCACGACACGGACGACGGTTGCCGTCGCGTCGGCGCGGAGAACACTTGCCCGCAGCGTTCTGTTGATCGCGGGGTTAGCTCGGCACAGCGCCGGGTCGATGCTCAGGACACCTGCCGGCAGCGTGAAGTCGTTCACCGTCGCAACTACCGGCGTACCATCGGAGGCGATGGTTACTACAAGGTGCACGAGATCATCCGGAGCGCCACGTGCCGTGCCGAGATCGATCTGCACCGTGGCCTGCGCCATGACGGGTGCAGACATGAGGGCGGCGAAGATCCACAGACTCTTGCCGGTTCTGTCGCGTCTGCGCGCTCCGCCCGTGCGCACGAGCGCCCGGCGCCCCGGGCGGCGCAGCCACGGCACGGCGGGCAGTAAGAGAAGGACCCAGGCCGCTGAACTGGCACGGGACGTCGTTTGGCACCCGCCGTTGCTGCTTCCATTCTTCTGCTGCGTGGTGGGGGCGGCCGCCGAGGTGCGCGTCGGCGTAGGCGGCGCGGAGGAGGGGACGGTCGGTGTAAGAGGCTCGCCCGGTGCTGCTTTCGTTGGCGATGGGACCGGCGTTATGGCGGCAGTCGAGGGCGTCGGCGTCGGTGACGGAACGGGCGTAAGTGCCGGCGGCGTGATTGCCGCTCGGACGAGCCCTTGCTCGGACGTTGCTGCGTAGACCGCGCTGAAGCCATCCTCGTTTGCCGCGATGCCGGCGCCGAACAACGTAGCCTCCTCGAAGCCTGACGCCGGGGCGGCGACAACGAAGGTTCCGTCCGGGGCCCGCCTGAGGATCTGCCGTGTCCCGACGTCGGTGACCCACAGACCGCCGTCGCCACCCACGGAAATGCCGGCGGGACGGCTGCCCGGACCCGGCAGATTGATCTCCGTGATGATTCCGTCAGGTGTGATTCGGCCGATGCGCCCGCCGCGGAACTCGGTGAACCAGATAGAACCGTCCGGTGCAGTCGTTATGTCCAACGGTGCGCTGCCCGCCGCCGGCAGGGGATACTCCGTGATCGTGCCGTGGGCGCCGATGCGCCCGATGCGGTTAGCGTTGTACTCGGTGAACCACACGTTCCCGTCGTCAGCGGCCACGATGCCCATCGGAGCGGCGACGTGCGTGGGCAATGGGAAGTGCGACAGCGCGCCGCCCGGCGCCAACCGGCCGATGGCGTTCGCGCCGGTCTCGGTGAACCAGATCTCGCCTTCCGGTCCGACGGTGACACCAAACGGCTGGGAGGCGCGCGGCAAGGCGATCTCGTCGATCCTGCCGGTCGCCGGATCGAGGCGGGCGATGCGGTTGCGGTCGTTGAGCGCCACCCACACGGTGCCCGCCGCGTCGACGGCGAGACCAGCAGGTCCGCTCAGGGAGCGCAGGCGAATCAGCGTCAACGCCCCGGAGGCTTCGAGCCGGCCGACACGGTCCAAGCCAGCATCGGTGAACCAGAGGTCACCGGCCCGTCCGGCTGCGAGGCGTACCGGCCGGCTGCCGTCGACGGGGATGAAGCCGTCGTGCGGTTCGGGGGCCTTCGCCAGTGTCGCCTCGTAAGGCTGAGGCCCCGGCGCATCGTGTGCCAGGAGTCGTTCGGTTGGGGCGGCAGCCAGCGTACCTGAATTACCGATGCAGCCATCCGGGCATTCGACGACCGCATGTACGGGGGCGACCTCCAGGCGTTGCCCTTGCGGGGTTGCGGCCACTGCGTTCGCGACCTCGACGGTCGTGGGGAGGCGGGCCGGGTCGAGCACTTCGAACGTGCACGAGTAGAGGGATCCTTCCGGAATTGGACGTGTGTTCGTGAACGAGAGCACGATTAGTCGGGCGCGGCTGCGCGGATCGAGATCGGGGGCCGGGCAGTTCTCCGGCGAGGGGGCGTCGAAGCAGGGCCATTGCCCCCGGTTGAGGAGCGCCTTGCACGGAGCTGTGCTTGCGTCACTGGCGCAGTCGGGTGCCGTGTCGCCGACCGCCGGATCGATGGTGCACGATTCGGGCGACGGCATGCGCAACGCCCGGCGGTCGAAGACGAGATCGTTCTGCGCACCGGCGATGAGCTCGCCACCGGCGTCGAGCGTGACACCGATGCGGACGTGTCCGTCTTGCACGGGATGCGCCACGGCGATGAGGCGGACGTGGGGTGTCGGCGCGGGCGTGAGCGTCGGACGCGGCGTGGGCGTGGGTGGGGGAGTGAGGGTCGGCGAGGCTACTGGCGTTTGCGTGGGTGTGCGTGTCGGCGGCGGCGTGAACGGCGCGTCGTTGCATCCACCGGGACAGACGACGGTCGCCGCGAATGGCCGGCGGCCGACGGGTACAACCGCCACCTCCTCTTCGGCGACGATGTCGACGACCGACACCGTGTCCGCATCGAAACCGGTGGCGAAACCGGCGGCACCGGTCGGCAGCAGCGCGAAGCTGTACGGGGAAGCCTCGACGCCGATCGCGGCGACGGTCTCGTGCGTGCGGGCGTCGATGACCTGCACCCGTCCTCCGAGTCCGCAGACGTAGACGAACGCGCCGTTAGGGTTCACGGCGACGTGTGCCGCGCGCCCCCATGCCGGCAGCGTGTCGATGACGGCGCTGGCGGCGGTATCGATGACGGATACGGTCCAAGAGTTGAAATTGGTCACGTATGCGCGGCGGCCGTCGGGTGAAAAGGCGACCCGCCCGGGGCTGTGCTGCACGGCGATGGCGCCGATGACGGCGTTGGTGCGTGCGTCGACGACGGTGACCGTTCCCGGTGACTTCGATCGCGAGTTGGTAACGTACACCACGTTGCCGTCGGGGTGGACGGCGACGCCGTTCGGACCCGGTCCCGTCGACAGGGTGGCGACCGGCACCCCTGTGCCCGCGTCGAGAACCGACAGGGTGTTCGAGAGCTTGTTGGCGACGTACAGGCGTGTCCCGTCGGGGCTGACCGCGATGCCGACCGGGCCGGTGCCTACCGGGATGGTGCCGATGACGGTGTCGGAGGCGGTGTCGATCCGGGAGACGTCGTCGGAGACGAAGTTGCTGACGAATACGGTGCGGCCGTCGGGTGTGGCGGCGATGCCATCGGGGTCGGTGCCCACAGGGATGGTTGCCGTCACCGTGTTCGTGCCGGCGTCGATCGCCGATACGGTCGCGGCGCCGAGGTTGGCGACGTACACACGGGGTGCGGCCTGGACAGGGGTAGCGACGGCGACCGCCACGAAAGCCCACGCCAAATGGTGAACGCGGCTGCGGCGCGGCCGGATCATAGGCTCCGTGGGTGAAGACCGTGCGCAGCCATTCGGGAGTCCACCTGTTCCGAGCATGAGCAAGGGCCGCGCCAACCGAAGGCAAGAGCAGGTGCGTGCGAGCAAGCGGCCCTGTGTCGTTTCCACGTGACAGCGTCGGCCCGCTGGGAAGACGGCACTTATCCCGGGGTCAGTCGCCCCTGGCCTTGAACATCTCCGTCGAGTTGCGGGTGTTGCCGCTGTACCGCACCTCCCAGCACGTCGAGGCGTTTCCGAGCTGGACAGTTACGGTGCCGTCTTGCTGCAGGGGCAACGCGGCCATGTCGAGGCATGCGCCGCCGCCCTTGACGGTGATGCTTGCCCGGCCATCGCTTCCGGGCTTGAGGCGTACAGACGACATACCGTCGCTCAGCTGGTCGCGATCACGATATGCAAAGCCCGCTGCGGTCGCCGTCCAGTTGGGTCCGGCTGGGATCTCGTGAGCCATGACGAGCTGATCGATTCCGCCCACCTCGTCGAATACGCATAGCGCGTAGCTGTCGCTCGAAACGGGGTTGCCGAACTCCGACTGCGACGTCGCGCTGCCGCGCGTCCACTTCCAGGTGAGGCGGTCGCGGTCGTCCGGGGTCAGGTCGCGCAGCGCGAGCACGCCGCTTCCCGGTGCGATCGGCAAGCGACAGCCCGTGCGCGGCGTGGCGCCTCCGGCGCAGTTGCCGGCCTGGCACTGGTCGCCGTCGGTGCACGGGTTACGATCGTCGCAGGCGGCGCCGTCGTCCGCGATGCCTGCGCACGCTCCGGCAGCACAGGTGTCGTTCTTGGTGCACGGGTTGGCGTCGTCGCAGGTGGCACCGTCGGGGGCGCAGTTCCCGAACGGCCACGGCACGCGGATGCGCCACAGCGACGCGGGGGAGTCCTCGTCGTCGGCGATGTGCGATTCGAATGCGATCCATTTGCCGTCGGGAGACCACGAGGCGGCGCCGTCACCGTGTACGGGTGCGAACGTTACCCGGGTGGGCGTGCCGCCGCCGGCTGCGACTACGAACAGGTTTGGCGCGGGGAGGTCGCCGTGGTCGGACGAGTAGACGACCCACTGGCTGTCGGGAGACCAGCTCGCGTCCGTGTCGCTGTTGGCGCTGGTGATCTGGGTCAGCGCACTTCCATCGGCAGCCATGGTGTAGAGGTTCCACACCTCGCTGGCGCCCGTGCGGCGCTGAAACAGGATCTGGCTCCCGGCGGGCGACCAGTTCGGTTGGCGGTTGTCGGTGTCCGTCGCGGGTCCGTCGACGAGCTTGGTGAGGCTGGTGCCGTCCGCCTTGACCTTCCAGATCGTGCCGCGCTGCGCCAGATCCGCGGCGTCGTTGACGGACTCGAATACGATCCACTGTCCGTCGGGCGAAAAGCTCGGTTCCTGGTGGTGCCGGAACGGCGGGCTCTGCGTGGTCACACGGAAGAGACCGGTGCCATTCGGTGCCGCGGTCCAGATTTCGTCGGTGTCGAGGCGATCGGAGGAGAAGGTGATACGGTTCGTGGTTGCGTTCCAGCTACTGCCGGGCAGGTTCACGCTCTGGTGGTCGGGTTCGTCGAGAACCGGGGTCGTCGAGCCATCGGTCAGGGCGAGCCTGTACACTCCACTGTCGCCCAGGTTGTAGCCGGAGTGGAAGAGCGTGAAGAGCAGCGTCTGGCCGTCCGGCGAATACGCCGGATTCTGCGCGCTGGAGCCATCGGCTGGTGCGTGCAGCGGGGCGGCGTCGTCGTCACGGCAGCCGGCCGGCGCGGCGGGCGGGCGCACGGCGGCCAGTTCCTTCGACCAGTACGACCCGGACGGCAACGTGTCCCATGGGTTGGGGAGTCCGTCGGGGGTAACGTACACCCAGCCGGCGTTGCGCGTTTTGCTGAGGGCGATCGCGTCCAGCATGTGGGCCGGCGACGTCCCGTGTACGAGGTGCCAGAAGCGGCTCGGCGGGTAGCCGGTCTCCCAGCCCATCGGCGTCCATGCGAGGTAGTTGGCGTAAGTGTCCTCGAAGTTGAGCAGGATGTCTCCGGCGCTCGCGAAGCACTCGGGGATCAGCGTGCCCGGATTGAGGATGGTGAGGGCCTGGCCGCCCATGGTCTTCACGTACGCGTTGAGGCCGGCGTAGTAGGGTTGGTCGGCGCAGTTGGTGCTGACTTCGTCGAAGAAGATGCCGTCGACGCCGTACCAGGTGTAATAGGCGTCGACGTCAGCCTGTACGGCGGACGCGCTGCGAGTTCCGTAGCTCGTGTACACATACCCCACCACGACGATGCCGGCCGCACGCGTGTGACCGATCTGGGCCACGTAGTTCGGGTCCTGTACCACTCCCGGTCCGCTGTTCGGGTTGACGATCGCCAGGCCGACCGTCGGAGCGGCGTTTTCCATCTGGGTCCACAGCGATCCGGGGTAGAAGTACGCGGGGACAGCGATGGTTTGCGCGGCAAGCGCGGTGGAGCCGGTGCCGAGCAGGCAAAGGAGGGAGACGAAGCCAAGGGTGCGCGGCATCGAAGAGGTTCTTCCCGCCTCGGATCGTAACACGTTTGCCGGACAGGTCGCCAAGGCGACCACAATCCGCCGCTAGAACCCGACCTGGATCTGGCCGCGGACCATAACGCCGTCGTCCCCGATCCGATACCCGGGAGCACTGTTCTGAGCCGGACTGTGGCGCACGCGCGTGGCGTCGACGGTGAACTTCCAGGTCTGGGTGCCGTTGATGAACCAGTTCGCGACCCCGCCGTACTCCGCGCCCCGGCTTCCGAAGCGGCCAAGGATGTGCGACATCCGCCCGCCGATCTCGACGTACCGCGGCACGATCATGTAACCCGTTTCCAAATAGAAGCCGTGGTCGAAGAAGCTGTACAAAGGCAGCGGCCCGTCGGCGTGCAGGCCGTCGATCCAGCGCAGGTAGTATTCCCAGTTCACACCGAGGCCCTTGTACTTGGCGGCAAAGTCGATCGCCCACAGGTAGATGTCGAACTCGTCGACCGTGATACCCGGAGCCAGAGCTCCGGTCTGGGTCAGGCGCGTACCGTCCGAGAGGCGGACGAAGTTTTGCTCGATAGACGGCTGACCCACCGGGCCGGGGCCGTCCTGCTCGGCCATCGTGAACGAGGTGCCCGTAAGGATCCCCGGGCTGGCGTGCCCTTCGAGGTCCGACCAGCCGCTACCGAAGTTGCCGAAAACGTCCCACCACACGGAGGTTGCCCAGGCGAAGTTCCGGTCGATGTCTTCGAACGTGAGATCGGTGGTGTTGAAGCCGTTCGAAAGCATGCTGCGGTAGTAGACGTCTTCGATCGGTTCGCCGAGCGCCCAGATGCCGATGCTGCGGTCGGGACGGAAGAACGTGGTGGCCATGGAACGGTCGGCGAAGCGCGTGGTCGTCGAACCCATGAGCCACTCACGGCTGCCGGGCACGAAGGCCTTACCGGCGTGCAGGATGAACGCATCGCCGAACAGGTAATAGATCCAGAAGTCGTGAATGATGACGTCGTGGTTGTCGTCGGTGTCGAAGTCGAAATTGATGAAGTAGCCGAGCTTTGGGTCCAGCGCGTAGCCGTCGAAGGTCAGGCGTCCGCGCTCGATCTCGAAGTCGTTGCGGTCCTCGATCGTGTACACCTTGCCGGAGCTATCGGTGTAGCGGCTCTCGTCGCGCTGAAATAGCGTGTAACGGAACTGCATGCGTCCGGTGATGCGCAGCCGGTAAGGCGTCTTCTCGCGATCCACCGGCTGGATGACGAAGCCCTTGTCGTAGCCGACCTGGAACGGACCCAGGGTCGTGCTGAGGGCGGCCTTGGCCTCGGCGCCCGTCGCCTCCGGCTGGCGCACCGTCTTCGGCACTTCGGTGCGGGGGGGCTGCGCGGCCGGCTCCGCGGCGGCCGGCGGCGGTTGAGCCTGGTCGCGGATCTGCTGGCGCAACTCCTCGATGACGCGATTCTGCTCGCGGATCATCTGCCGCATTTCCTCGAGCTGCTGCTCGACGTCCGACGCCGTCCGTTTCCTTGTCTTCGGCGCCTGGGCGCGAGCCGGCCCGGCAGCGAGGCAGAGGCCGACGCACAGCGCCAGCACGATCGAGCACATGGAGGTTCGGCGCGCCGACGCTCGGGACAGCAGCAGGGATATGCCCACGGTTGGTATCCTGTCGTACCGGATTACGCCCCCCGTCGGGTCGCCTTCCAATGTCCCCGCCGCGAAGCGCGCCAGCGTTTAGCAGACGGCCGCGCCGGGGTTCAAGGTCCCCCCACGCGACACGGTCACGATTTACGCGACCGCCGGTTCTGACGCCGGCCCGGCGGCTGCCGCCGGCTTTGCTTGGGGCGCGGCGGCAACTCCGGCGTCGGCTCTCCCAGACGCCGCAGCACGGTGAAGTCGATCTGCCGGCGCTCCAGAGACACATTCGTGGCCTCAACGACCAGGCGGTCGCCGAGTCTGTAACGCTGGCGGCGGCGCGCGCCGCAAAGCGCCTGCTCCGCCTCGATGTAGCGATAGCGGTCGTCGGTCAGCGCCTCGCTGCGCACCAGACCTTCCACGGGATAGGCGTCGAGTTCCACGTAAAACCCATAAGGCGTTATCGACACGATCGTGGCCGGCTCCGGCTCGAGCAGGTGTTCGAGCATGAACTCGGCCTTCTTCAGGTCGAGCATCGCCCGCTCGGCTTCCATCGCCTGGCGCTCGGCCTGCGAGCTGCGCACGCTGGACCCTTCGAGCGCCTCCGCCTGGGCACGGGCAACGTCGGCGTGTCCGTCGAATACGAGGCCGAGCTGACGGTGCACGAGCAGGTCGGGGTAGCGTCGGATCGGCGACGTGAAGTGGCAATACAACGGGAACGCGAGGCCGAAGTGGCCGACATTGGTGGTGCTGTACTGCGCCTGGGTCAGAGAGCGCAGCACCTGGCGCGACAGCACGCGGGCCAGACGATGCCCTTCGAGCCGATCGAGGAGCCGTTGTACGTCCTGCGGACGCGGTCGGCCTTCGTACCGGACGTGCAGCCCGAACGGGCCGAGGAACCGGTTGAGCTCGTCGATCGCTTCGGCGCTGGGCGGTTCGTGAACGCGGTACGGCAGTGGCACGTGCCGATCGGCGAGGAAGGTCGCCACGGCGTGGTTGGCTTCGAGCATGAATTCCTCGATGAGCCGGTGCGCGTCGTTGCGTTCGAGCAGGCGCACCCCGATGCTGCGCCCGGCCTCCGAGAGATCGACCAGTGCCTCGGGCAGGTCGAGGTCGAGCGAGCCGGCCTGCACCCGGTTGCGGTTGAACACCTGCATCAGGGCGCGCATGCGGTGCAGTTGCGGCAGGAGCGGTGCCAGTGTCGTACGCCAGGCGCGCACCTCGGGCGTGTCGGTCTCCGAGAGCACGGCGGCGACCTGGGTGTAGGTCAAGCGGGCCCGGCTGCGCATGACGCCACGGTAGAAGCGGGCATCGCGGCGGTGGCCGGCGTCGTCGTAGGTCATCTCGGCCACCAGCACGAGGCGATCGCGTTCCGGATTGAGGGAGCACAGCCCGTTGGAGAGCCGCGGCGGCAGCATGGGAATGGCGCGGTCCGGGAAGTAGACGCTGGTGCCGCGGCGCGCCGCTTCGGCGTCCAGTGGGGACCCGGGCGTGACGTAGTGGGAGACGTCGGCGATGGCGACCCGGAGGCGATGGCCGTCGGCGCCGGCGGGTTCGAGGCAGACGGCGTCGTCGAAGTCGCGCGCCATTTCGCCGTCGATGGTGACGAACGGTAGAGCGCGGAGATCCTCGCGGCCGGCGAGGTCGCGCGCGGCCGGTTCGTCGCCGCAGCGGCCGGCGGCGTCCAGCACTTCGGGCGGGAACTCGACGCGCAGGCCGTGCTCGCCGGCAATACTGAGGAACTGCACGTCCGGGTCGTCGGCGGTACCGAGGACGCCGTCGAGCACGCCGCCTGGCCAGCGGTTGGGCGACGGCGGGCGCGTCAGCCGGACGCGGGCCACCAGGCCGGCTTCGTCCGGACGGGGAAGGGTGTCCCCGAGGAGTTCGACGGGGGGCAGCAGCTCGTTATCCGGCACCAGCACCCAGCCTTTGCGGGTGCGCTCGAGTTTGCCGATCAGGCATTCGTGGGCCCGGTCGATGACGGCGACGACTTCGCCGGCGGTGCGACCGGCGCGGCGGTCGCGGAGCTTGACCGCCACGGCGACGCGGTCGCCGTGCAGAGCGTCGCCTTCGCTACCGGCGGGGATGAGGATGTCGCGCGGGAAGCGTGCGGCGTCCCGGCCGAGGGCCTCGACGAATCCGTAGCCGGCACGCACCCGGGTGTAGCGTCCTTCCACCCGGCGACCGGGGCCCGACTGTTCCCGACGGCTGCCGCCGGCGGCGCGGCCCCGGCCGGTTCGTGAGGCGGCGGTCGCCCGAGGCGCTTTGTCCACGTCGCGCAACCACTGGTAACGGGTCTTGCCGATACGCCGTAATCGGCCCTCGGCGACCTGCCCTTCGAGCACGGCCTTGACGGTGCGCTGCTC
This sequence comes from Candidatus Binatia bacterium, assembly GCA_023150935.1. Taxonomy (NCBI): domain Bacteria; phylum Candidatus Binatota; class Binatia (SeqCode); species Binatia bacterium. The sequence continues at coordinate 103,693 of JAKLJW010000015.1, forward strand.
GTAGCGGCCGAGGTCGAGCATCCGGGCCATCTCGGGGATCGACAGCGGACGCGGGGCCTTGTCCTCGAGAAGCGCGATGAAGCGGTCGGTAAGCGAGTTCATGAGTTCGGCCATCTATCGACGGGGAACCGCCGGGATCCGTTCTTATCTTGCCCCGCCGGCGGAAACCATTCCCCGCCTCTATCTCGACCCCGTTATTGGGGCGATGCGGTTCTTGTGCATAACGGGGCGGACCGGCTAGCGGCTGCGCCGGGCAAGGACGAGGCCATCGTTTAGCACGGAGGAGACTCCGCCCCCGGTGACGGGAAGGACTCGGAAGCATCACGAAAACCGCACCGCAACGCTTCCCGGGCCCGCGCGAGACCCGCGGCGGGAGGCGTGGGTCTCGGATTTCCCTGGTACAGATGAGTGTAGTTCGGCTTGAACCAATCGGGGTCGGGGTCGGGGTCGGAATCGAGGACGACATAAGCTGCGGCCACGAGCGACTTGAGGTCTCCCGAGCAGCCATCGAGTCCGCCGGCCGGGTACACCGGGCAACGGATCGATTCCGATCCCGATACCGATTCCGACCCCGAGGGGAACTCGCTGCCAGCCGGCTTCGACCGGCCCGCACCTCACCGGAAGACCGATCACGACGGCGGGCGAACGAGATCTAACCCTCGTTAGGTTTCCACTCCGTACACGTACTCGGCGGGAGCCTCGCCCTCCCAAACGCATGGCCGGTCAGGCCATGGGTCGCGGGTGCCAGCCCGCGCTGTGTCTCGCAAACGTGCCGTGGCGAAGGGCTTGCGCCGAAGCCGTCTACGCTGGTCCGCGCGTCACGGCACCGAGAGGAAACCCGGCGAACCGTACGAATATCCCGCGAACCCGGTGGGGTAAGCGCTCGCGCATTGAATCGCGGTCGTTGCGCAGGACGGATTCACCTGGGTACCGCTCAGAGTGACGGTCGGCCCGGCGGGATACCCGCCGATCTGGTTCACCGTCGCCGTAAACGGGCCCGGGCAGGGGCCCGACACGTACGTCATTGGGCTCCCGTTTCCGTTGTAATACATGGTGTTGACCCACCCGACCGTGTTGTTACTCGAGTTGAAATAGTACCACGTGACCCGGAGCTTCGCGTAATACGAGGGTCCAGCCGACGCCGGGCAGGTGTTGGGCCCAGAGTGCCAGCCACGGAATTTGAAGGAGGCGGCAACCACAGGATCCCCGCTGTTGCCAGTATTGTCGCAATTGGTTGCCCAGCCCAGGCCCTTGAACTTCCACATCATCGTTCCGGTGGCGTAGAGCTGCTGCGGGATAGCGACGTTGCCGCTGACCGCGTTGCAACTCCACGAACCCACCGGCTGCGCATGGGCCGCGGCGCCCCAGCCAATCGCCGCCCCCAGAACAACTATCCCGACGGATGACACGATGTGTCGGTTCATGCACGCCTCCTTCACCTGGTTGCGCCACCCAGCCACGAGAGGGTGGGCCGTGAGCGAACAACTCGAACGGAAACGGACGGCGAAGAACGGAAAGGAACGGTCCCGGATCGAAAGGGACGGTTACCCGTACTCCGAGATCGGTTCGGCAGTCAAGTGAGATTTATGCGCCCATCGAGCATGGGACCGGCGGGACGGTTGGATCGGCGTGCGACAGAGTTTGCGGGACGGCCACCCACGCGGTTTTTGCTGCCCCTTGCCCCCAGGCTGCCGAGCATCCGTTAGCGCCGGATCGGGGCGCAGACCACGGGTGCCCACCGCCTCGGACTCCTGTTGTAGTGGTGGCGGTGGGTGCTGCGCCAGCGACAACGGTCTCCCGGCGCACGGAGCGGCGAGCCTGCGAGCCCGTGCGCGGGCCGGGCAGAATCGTAGTCTTTACTGGTTACTGTTACACGATCTTGACGGAGCTGCCTGTTCGCTATATGTTCGCCCACGAAAGGGCGCCACATCCTGTTCCATCGCAAGCGGCATCCGGTGCAGATGGGTCCGGCGGAGATCGCGGCGTCCCTGATTGCGCTGGCGGTGCGGCAGCGCGTGATCGCGTCGACGCAGAATCAGGCGTTGTCGGCGTTGCTCTTCCTGTATCGGGAGGTGTTGGGCTGCGATCCGGGCTGGCTCGATGGGATCGTGCGCGCCGGGCGGCCGCGGCGGCTGCCGGTAGTGCTGACCCGAGGGGATGTCGGTGAGCTTCTGGGCGGCGGCGCGGCGGGTGCGGATCGTAAAGCCGGTGAGTCCGTACACGTTGAGCCACGTTTCGCCACGGATCTGCTGGCCGCGGGCTACGATATCCGGACCGTGCAGGAGTTGCTCGGGCACAAGGACGTGACGACGACGATGATCTTCACGCACGTTCTCAACCGGGGTGGCCGGGGCGTGGTGAGTCCGGCCGACCGGCTGTGACGGCGGGGAGACGGATAGGGTGTTCACCCGCCGGCGCACGCGGGCCAACACGGCGTGAGGCAGCGGAGGGATCCGGCGAAAACTCTTGACGCCGTTGTGGAGTCGGAAGTAGAAGGGCGCGAAGCAGGCGGTGTGTTAGCCCGCGAAGCCCGGCGGGGGTTGGGGATTTCATTGATACGCCTAATTCAAAGTTCGACTTTGACTCCGTACACGTACTCAGCGAAGCGGTACACGTACTCGTACACGGACTGAGGACCCGCGGCGGTAAAGTTG
>JAKLJW010000016.1:0-79013 GCA_023150935.1 Candidatus Binatia bacterium
TTGTCGAAGCACCAGCGGGCCATTCTCCGACAGGCTCTTAGAGAGCGGCCCGGATGCCGTGGCTGGCAAACTCGGCCACCAGTTCTTCGTACAAACCGTCGGGCGGAGGCGACACGCCCAGCGGAGCCCGCGCGCCATCGAGGCGGGGCAGCTTCGCTTCCCACAGGTGGTTGTAACGCAACAGCGTCAGCTCCCGCACGCCGAGCCGCCGTAAGAGCGCCGCGGCCGCCGCAATGTCCGCCGCGGCGGTGTTGTACCCCGGCACTACCGGCATGCGGACAGTCACCGGTACCGGGCCCCGCAGAATCTGTTCGAGATTGCCGATTATCGGGGCATTGTCGCGGGTCGTGAAACGGCGATGCGCTTCGGCGTCAACAACCTTCAAATCGAACAGCACGGCATCGAGGAAAGGCAGAAGGTCGTCCAGCAGCCGGGGCGGGTAACACCCGGCTGTCTCGATAACGATGTGCAGTCCGGCGGCGCGTGCCGCCGGCAAGAACTCGCGCAGAAACGGCGCGTGCAACACCGGCTCGCCTCCGGACAACGTCACGCCGCCCCCCGACGCTTCGTAGAAGGGGCGATCCCGCAGGACCGCTTCGAGTAATGCCGCCACCGTGATTTCACTCCCAACGATCCGCAGGGCATCCGCCGGACAGGCGGGCACGCAAAGGCCGCACACGGTGCAGCGGGAGAAGTCGAGGCGGCCCTTGCGCTCGGCGCCGAGGGCGTGCTCCGGGCAAGCGTCGCGGCAGGCCGAACAACCGGGGATGCAGCGGTCTTCGTAGTACGCCATTTCCGGACGAGGACGGATGGCCTCGGGATTTTGACACCAACTGCACGCCAGCGAACATCCCTTGAAGAAGATCACCGTGCGAATGCCCGGCCCGTCGTGGATCGAGAAGCGCTGGATGTCGAAGACCGTGGCAACAGGCGCGGCCGGCGATCCGCCGGGCGCAGCACTGTCGTCGGCACATGAAGCGGGCGACCCGGCCGGCCGTTGCAGCAGGTTCATGCGCGCCCGCCCCTGGCGCCGTTACCGGCCCGGGTCCATACAGGCCGGTCCGCCGGCGCTGTGCAGCGTGCGGCCGATCAGCTCGTCCTTCATGGCTTCGGTGAGATCGTTGAAGTACGCGCTGTAGCCGGAGATGCGCACGACCAGGTCCCGGTAGCGTTCGGGGTGGCGCTTGGCGTCGATCAAAGTCGCGGCATCAAGGACGTTGTATTGCACCTGCATGCCGCCGGCAGCGAAATAGCCGCGGGTGAGTCCGTCGATTATCGCGGTCCCGGCAGCCCCCTTCACGAAGTTCGGATCGAGCCTCTCGTTCAGGCAACAGCCGTTGGCCACATGCGGCCCGCCCGCGTGTGCCGCCCCCAGCATCGACGCCGTCGGCCCGCGGCGGTCGGCCCCGTTGGCCGGCGATACGCCGTCACCGATCGGTTGACCCGCCCGGCGCCCACTGGGCAGCGCGCCGAGGCGGCGGCCGAAACCGATGTGCGTGGTCATGGTCCAGAACCCCGGGGCGTACGGACCGCCGCGCGGATTGCGGTAGCGGCGGACGGTTTGGGCGTACATGTCCGCCACGAGCCGCGCGTAATGTTCCGCGCGACCGGCGTCTTCGCCGTATTTCGGCACCTTGTTGAGGATACGATCGCGAAGCTCGGTCTGGCCCTCGAAATCGGCATCGACCGCGGCCATCAACTCGGCGAAGGTCAGCCGTCGCTCGACAAACACGAGCTGTTCGATCGCCGCGAGGGAATCGGCGACGTCGGCGACGCCGACCCCCTGGAAGCCGGTCGAGTTGTAGGTCGCCCCGCCGGCGTTCACTTCGACACCCGACGCAACGCAGCCCCGCACCAGTAACGACAGAAGCGGCGTTGGCCGGTGCAGTGCGTGCGTGCGCTCGATGGCATCGTTGCCGGCGACGGCCGCCGCCACCACCAGCTCCATTTCCCGGCGCAAGGCGGCGATCAGCGCGTCCATCGATTCGAAATCCGGCACCGGACGACGGACTTCCCCGTCAATGCCGCCGTGGAGCGCGCGGTCGAGCATGGCGGGCAGGCTGAGGAACCCGGCACCGGCGGCAGGGAAGCCCCGGTAAGGTACGCCCCATTCCACGCAGCCGACGATCGCGTAGTCGCGCGCATCCGGGCGCGCCACGCCAAGCTCCTCCAGTGCCGGCACCACGGCGTCGTCATTGAAGAACGCCGGCATGCCGCCGCCCCGTTTGACGACTTCGTACGCGCGCCGCATGAACGCCGGCGAGCTGCGCGGGTGCACCCGCACGTGCAGGTTCGGCTGTCGCAGGCGCATCTGGTCGTAGGCTTCGAGGAACAGGATGCTCAGCTCGTTGGCGGCGTCGTTACCGTGCGCATCGGTACCGCCGAGGGTGAGGCCCGAGGCCGACGACAGGCCGCTGAAATACTCGGTGGCCATCGTGTTGAAGAGCGGCAACAGCTCCGCCGCCTTGCCGAGGAAGCACCCGAGGATCTCGACCGCCTCGGCCGGAGTGAGGCGCCCCGCATCGAGGTCGCGCCGATAGTAAGGATACAGATACTGATCGACCCGTCCGAAAGACACCCCGTGTTGGAAGCTCTCCTGGTGCACGATCACGTGGGCCAGGAAGGTACTCTGCACGGCCTCGTGGAAACTGCGCGCCGGGTGCGCCGGGACGTGAGCCAGCACTGCCGCCAGCCGTTCGAGTTCGGCGCGCCGTTGCGGGTTACGCTCCTCGGCGGCGGCCGCCGCACAATGCCGGCTGCAGCGTTCGCCGAAGGCGATCGCCGCCCGGGCCGAGATCGCCGCCGCCTCGTAAAACGCCGCTTGCTCCGGCGTCGCCGCGCCGGCCCGTGCCGTCTCGACCTCGGCAAGCAAGCCCGTGAAGCCCTTCTCGACCACGGCCGGGTAATCCGGGGTCACGTGCGCAATCCCGGCGAACTGCGTGAGGACAAACAGCCGCCCGGCCATCAGGGTGTTCTGGAGTTCGGGATCGGCGCAGAGCAACGGCGCCCGGGCAATCACGGAGCGGTTGAACCAGAACGGAAAAATGTCCTCTTCGAGAGTCTGGATCTGTTCTGGGGCGATGCGGAGCGGATTCACGGGCCGGCGGCGCAAGGTATCGAGTTCGGGCAACATCATCATGCCGCCGAGGTCGGGATGGATCGGTGCGCCGATCCGCTGGCTCGACGGATTGCCGACGATAAGCTCGTGCGGGTAGATGCGCAGCGGTACGCGTTCGAGCACGTAGGCCAGCGCCCGCGCATAGGCGACCACCGGCGGCTCCTTGCCCGCTTCCAGCCGCACGTACAACCGCTGCAACCAGTTCGATACGGCCACCTGCCACGGTTTCTGCCGCTCGCCGCGGCCGAAGCTTGCCATCAGCGACCGGCGAACCATGCGGTAGTGCAGCGGCGCCAGCGCCCGCACGATCGGATGCTGGCGGGTGTGCGCTCGCAGGTAAGCCGTCAGCAACTCGGCCTTCTGCGTACACAGGGAATACGGCGCATCGAGCAGATCTTTGCGCAGCCGGGCCAGACGCTGGCTGCGCGGTAATGCCGGCACTTCCGGCTCGGCCGCCCGGCGGTAGTCGGTGCGCCCCGCCGCCGGCTCCTGCAGTACGACCTGACTGTCTGGCGTCATGGTCACCCTCCTTACACTGCCCCGACCCGAACCATAAAACCAAACCAATCTTCGGGCCAGACGGGCGACAACCGAAATGTCAGACTGCCACAATCGCAACTAGACGACTCTTCGCAAGAATGGAACCCGAGCCGGAACCGGGGTCCGGTCCTGGTCCGCCGCCCATCCCGCGCAGTGGGAGGTCGCCGGCTACCACGAGACCCGGCGGTCGCGACGGCGCCATGGCATCGTCGATCGGCCGGCGCTGGCGGAGGCGCTGGGCATCGAGGTCGAACGGCTGGCCGCGCCGCGCGCCGCTATTGCCTTCGAAAACGACGCCATGCAAGTGAAATCGGCCTGATCTGATCACCGAAAGCCGGGGATTACCGCAGGTTGTCGTGGTCCGCCCCGCGTGACAAGAGCTTTCCGTCGAGGAGCGCCGAGCCCACGAGCAGGCACGTCGGCCGAGCTCAGGCCGCGGGCTTGTCGGCGCTGGCCGGGCGCACCGCCCCGCGATGCTCCGGGTACTTCGGCGTCACGGCGGCGTAGAAGGACTCGAAGACGCGGAAGTCCGCATCCATGTCGCCGGTCGGCTGAAAGGCCGGCCCGAGCCCTGCCACCTTGCGCCGGTAGTCGAGGTACCCCAGGACGATCGGCACCCCGGCACCGCGCGCGATGTGGTAGAAGCCGGTCTTCCACCCCACCGAGTGCTTGCGCGTGCCCTCGGGCGGCACCGCGAGGATCAGGTGCCGGCTACTGCGCAGCCGCTCGACCGCCTCACCCACCACGTTGCGCCGCTGGCTGCGGTCGATCGGCACGCCGCCGAAGAAGCGCAGGATCATCCCGAGCGGGAAGAAGAACGCCTCCTCCTTGATGAACCACGACAGCTTGACGCGAAAGAGGTAGGCCGCCGTGAGCATCACGAACGCATCCCAGTTCGAGGTGTGCGGTGCGGCGATGATCACGAAGCGCGGCGGCTGGTGCACCACGCCCTCGATCCGCCACCCGGCGATGCGGAAGATCAACCGGGCGAGCCCGTGCATGAAGGGGCTCACGCGGAAAGGGTTCTCGGCGGACGTCTCCTCGGAGATGGGCATCCACCTTGTGTAGCGGACGCGCCGCCGTTTCCCCAGCGGCTCCAGTTCGCAGGACATGCGTGTCCCCGATTGCCTCGATCGCTGTTGGACGAGGTGAAGATGAAACCGAAACTGCTGGCCGACCTGTAGTCGTGCCCTTCCGTCTGGCCCCTGTAGGGGTCGTGCTTCGGGTCTAAGGCTGAAGGGTGGACGTCAGGCCGCCCGCTTTTTTCGGGCGCGTCCGCTCGGCAAGGCTTGCTGCAGCGCCACGAGGGCGCGCAGTGCCTCGTTGACCGATCGCGAGTCCGGGAAGCGCGCCGCGGTCTTCGTCAAGCGACGGGGCTGCCCGGGGCGCAGACCAGGCGGCCTTTCATCCGCCCTGGTCGTGCTCACCGTCGTTCTGGGAGCCTGTCGGAGAAACGCCCGCTGGTGCTTCGACAAGCTCAGCACGAGCGGGCTCTGCCTTTGTTTCACGGCATCTTCCGCTCGCCCTGAACTACTATCGCCGAAAGCCTTGCCGTGGTGCGCAGAATTCAGATGGGGAGGGCGAGGCTCCAGCCGAGCCGTCGTCAGACCGTTGCGGCTCGGCGGGAGCCTCGCCCTCCCAGAGGCATTGCTGGTCAGGCGATGGGTTGCGGGCGCCAGCCCGCGCTAAGCCCGTCGAAGGGCGAGGGGCCGCTTTCTCCGACAGGCTCCTCGCGAGTTGGTGAGCGTTTTCGATGCCGGGACCATACGTGCACCTCGCAGCCGCGGGACGGATCGCTGCCCGGTTGCGAGAGCTTGATCGCTGGGACGACTACCTCGCAGGTGCGACGCTGGCGGGGCCATGCCCCCAAAGGCTCGCCGCGATTGCAGAACAGCACCCAAACTACTTCGCGCTCTGTGGGAGCTCGCCGAGGATCGCGAGCGCAACCAAAGGCCCGACGAGGGTGCGGAGGAAGCTGCGGCAGGGGCCGATAGCGAAGAGGGACCTGGCGGCTGGGGGCTGCCCGGATGCGCCAGCCTCAAGCCCCCAGCACCTGTATTTCGTGCCGTCCGTTACGGCAGGCGCACGTAATACGCGCGCGGTCTCCCGTCACCCAGCGAAGTGCCGACAACGATGCGCCCGGCCGGTGTCATGCCGTTCACGGTAATCGGCGAGGTCCCTTCGAGTCCATCCGCCAGGCCGGTTTGCAGCAACAGCCCGTAGAGATTCCGGTAACCGTTGTCGATGTCCCACACGAACGCCGTCCCCCGGTCGGCTGCCCCTCCAGCCATGGCGCTGCCGTCGGCCGAGACGGCCCTGATGTCGCCGACGAGACCACGCCCGAGCCACACCGGTCCTACCGCTGTCGTCCATCGCATGGGACTTTCCAGTCAGCCCGTCTCCGTGTGCTGGTCACTCGATCCGCCGATGACGGCTCCGTTTGCCGAGGCGCTCAGTGCGCTGCTCTCGGGAGTCGCATCGTCGACCCACCCAAGTGGGAACAGACCCGGGTCGCTGGTAAAGCGGAAGCCTTGCACCAGCGGTGTGTCGTCCTCAGCAACGTCGTAGCGCGCCGCGCCGACGATCACCCGACCGTCGCTGGAAATGCCGTACGCCTCGCATAAGGTTCCCTCGACGCCCGCCGGTAGGAAGTCGCCGAACCAGTGAAAGCCCTCGTCGGCGGTCCACCGGAAGCACAGCGTCTTATCGTCGCCGTAATTCGGGTCGACGCCCTCGCCGGTGCCAACCACGACCGTGCCGCCGACAGACATGGCGAGCGCCTGCGAGCACACGATGAAGTCCGGCAACTCGCCGAGTGGCTGCATGCCGGTTTCAGCGGTCCAGATGAATGCCCGGGATTCCCCCGATGCCGCCGTGCTCGCGCCGGCGACCACGGATCCGTCGGCGCTCACCGCCGTGGCCTCGCTGCTGTCGGTGTACCCCGGCAAGAAGCCGAGCGCCTGAAGATCGCCACCGGCCGTCCAACGAAACGCTTGCATTCCGCCAGCCGACTCGCTTCCGCCAACTTCGACTCGGCCATCGTGCGATACCGCGTTCCCGAGGTTTGCCTGTCGTTGGGCGCCGGGGAGCACGGGAATCAGGAACGCCGTCGGTTGCGGTGTGGGGGGTGACGTTGGTGTCGGGGTCGGGCGTGGCTTCGGCTTGTCGTCGTCGCCTCCGCAGCCTAGCAGTGGCAACAGCGCACCGATGAGCAGCGGTGCGATGGTGGTCTTGTTCACGCGCAGACATCCCATCGATCCCTCCTGTCGCCGGAAGTGCGGCGTCCCGAGACAGGCGCGCGCCAGCTATGGGCCCTGCCGGCGCGTTTGGAGGTTCGCCCCTCCGATCCTTGCCATCGCCTCGGTTCATCATGATAATCCGAGGCAATGATTGGCCGTGCGCTTCGCCTGCCGCTCCGCCCGAAGGCCTCCTTCTTCCTCTGGGGGCCTCGTCAGACGGGAAAGAGCACCCTGTTGCGCGCACTCTACCCGCGGGCCCGCCGGATCGACCTGCTGACGTCGCGTGAGTTCGTACGTTTCTCGCAGGACCCCACGGTCCTCAGAGAAGAAGTCGAGGCTGCCCGTGACCGCTTCGTGGTGATCGACGAGGTGCAGAAGGTGCCGGGGCTGCTCGACGAGGTCCACTGGTTGATCGAGAACCGCGGGGTGTCCTTCGCCCTGTCCGGGTCGAGTGCGCGGAAGGTCCGGCGCGTCCATGCCGACCACGTGAAAGGCCTGCGCGAGTTCGTGCGCGACCATCCGCGCGTCGGCCGGCGGGTGGTGGTGAGTCTCGACGACCGCCCCCGACGGACCGAGGACGGCATCGACGTTCTCCCCGCCCGCATCTTCGCGCAGCAGCTCTGGGACGGGACGCTGCTGGCGGGGTGAGATCCGTCGCGGCGGCCCGTCGCGCCATCGAGGAGAAGCTCGGCCAACCGCGTCCGCGGCATACTTGTGTTGGGCTTCATCCCTGCAAAGACCAACTCGCGCACGGAACGCGCTTCTGCCGAAGTCCTCTCGGACCATGGCCGTTCTGGTGCCCTTGCAGTTCGCCAAGCCCGCGATGCGCCTGGCGCGACCGATCGGCGACGCCAGGGGACGCCTGATCGCTGGCGCCGGATAAGGGCCCGACGACCCCGATTGACGGCGGCGCGCCGGCCGCGGTATCGCCCACTGCATGGCACGCGACGCTATCGGGGTTCTCGGCGCCACCGGTTACACCGGGCGGCTGATCGTCGACGAACTGCGGCGCCAGGGGACCCCGGTCGTCATTGCCGCACGCAATCCCGGGAAGCTGGCGCGCGTCGCTGCCCAGACCGGCTGCGAAAGCCTCGTCGCCGACGTCAACGACCTCGCCAGCCTCGATCGGCTCACCCAGCGCTGCCGCGTGCTGATTAACACCGCCGGCCCGTTCGTCGACTACGGCGAGCCCGTCGTCCGGGCCGCCATCGCCAACCGGTGCCACTACGTCGATACGACCGGCGAGCAGCCGTTCATGAAGGCCATGCTGGCCCACGATGCGCCGGCTAGAGAACGCGGCGTAGCGGTGGTCTCGGCCCTTGCCTTCGAAATCGCGGTCGGCGACTGTGCGACCGCCCTCGCCGGAGCCGGGTTCCGTGAGATCGGCAGCGCGTACCTCACCTACGTAACCCGCTTCCATCCCAGCCAGGGAACCCAGCGTACGGTCCTCCGCATGCTGCAAACGACCGGGTACGCCTACGAGGGCGGCGCGTGGATCGAGGCCACGCCGGCCAGCGTGCTACGGACGGTGGTTTTCCCACCGCCGCTTGGACGCGTTACCGCCGTGAGCTTTCCGGCAGCGGAAGTCATTACCGTCCCACATCACCTGCCGGTGCGCGAAGTTCGCGTCTTCATGGCCGTACCGGCCGCCCTTGCGCATGCGGCACACTGGTTCGCGGGGCCACTAACCGCGGCTCTGCGCGGGCCACTCGGTCGGCTCGCCGCCGGTGTCATCGGCACCGACACCGGCGGACCGAGCGAAGCGACTCGCCACACAGACGATTTCACCATTCTCGTCGAGGTGCGCGGCGTCCGTGCCGGCGTCGCCGCGGTCGAGCGCCTGCTCGTGCGCGGCCACGATCCGTACGGACTCACCGCTGCGATAGCGGCCACGGGCGCCGCACGTATGGCCGCCCCCGGTTACGATCGTTGCGGCGTCCTCCCGCCGGCAGCCGCCTTCGATCCACGCCCGCTGCTCGACGGTCTGTCCGGCGCCGGACTTTCCTACAAGCGACTCGAAAGCGCCCGAGCTTGACCGCCTGGCCCGCTTGATCCATGAACTCGCAAGTGCCTCCATCCGCGCCGGGAAAAGCGGTGCTCTTTCGCTCGAACCGAACCGGCCCGGACGAGAAGAAACCCCCCCGGCGGTCCGCGAAGGCCGGCGGTCGCGATCTCCCCGGCGGGAGTTCTTCAGCCGCCAGTTAGGTCAATAGATGTTCACGTCGCGGCGCCAGGAAACCCGCGGATTCCGCAGCCGGCGATCGATGGTGCTGGCGCAGCGCGGCATGGCTTGCGCCAGTCAGCCTCTTGCCACGGCCGCCGCCGTTGACCTGCTGCGCCGCGGCGGCAACGCGGTCGACGCCGCGATCGGCGCGGCCGCCGTGCTCGGCGTCGTCGAGCCCTACATGACGGGCATCGGCGGCGATTGCTTCATGCTCATCTGGAATGCGGCGGAGGGAAGACTCTACGGACTCAACGGCAGCGGCCGCGCGCCGTCGGGGCTCACGCCTGAAGTTGTGCGCTCTCGCGGTCACTCCGCCATGCCCTTGCAGGGCATGCTGCCGGTCACCGTTCCCGGCGCCGTCGACGCCTGGGAACAAGCGCTGCAACGGTTCGGTTCGCAGTCCATGCAAACCGTCCTCGATCCGGCCATATACTATGCGCGCCACGGCTTTCCCGTTTCCGAGATCGTCGCACATCAGTGGCAGCTCCTGGTCAACCTCGGCGTCCTCCAGCACGCCGACGCCCTGCGGGCGTTCACCGTCGAGGGTCGGGGACCGCGCCTGGGCGAGGTGTTCCGGATTCCGTCGCTGGCGGCTTCCCTCGACACGATCGCCGCCGGCGGCGCCGCGGCTTTCTACCGCGGCCCGCTCGCGGCGCAGATAGTCGAGTTCTCGCAAGCCAACGGCGGCCTGCACACGCTGGAGGACTTCGCGGCGCACACGTCGACCTGGGTCGAGCCGATCGCAACCGACTATCGCGGGTACCGACTGCACGAACTGCCGCCGAACGGCCAGGGCCTCGCGGCGCTGATTGCCTTGAACATCCTGGAGAATTTCGACCTCGCCGCTCTCGCACCCGAGTCCGCCGATGCCGTGCACTTGCGCATCGAAGCGGTGAAGCTCGCCTTCGCGGACCGCGATCGTTACATCGCCGATCCCGACCGGGCAGCCGTGCCGGTGGAGGCGCTGCTGTCGAAAGACTACGCGCAGGGCCGGGCCGCACTGATCGACCGGCGCAGAGCCGCCAAGCGAGCTCGGCCGGGCAAGGTCGGCACCGGCAGCGATACGGTTTACCTGACCACGGCCGACGCCGCGGGCAATGTCGTTTCGCTCATCAACAGCCTGTTCTTCGGCTTCGGCTCCGGGATGGTCGCCGGCGACACCGGCATCGTGCTCCAGAACCGGGGTTTCGGTTTCGTCCTGGACCCGGCCCACCCCAACTGCCTGGCGCCGCGCAAGCGGCCGTTCCACACGATCATTCCCGCCATGCTGTGTCGCGACGGCCGGCCCATCGTCTCGTTCGGCGTGATGGGCGGCGACGTGCAGCCGCAGGGGCACGTGCAGGTGGTATCGAATCTCGTCGACTACGATCGCAACATCCAGGAAGCGCTGGATTGGCCGCGCTTCCGCTTTCTGGATACCGACCGCGTAGCCATCGAGGCGGAGGCCGGCCCGGCCGTCGTCAAAGAGCTGGCGGCGCGCGGGCACGCCGTCGTCGACGAGGCGGTGGCCATGGCGCTCGGCGGCTTCGGCGGGGGACAGGGAATCATGATCGACCCGGCAACCGCCGGTTACTGGGGCGGTTCCGACCAGCGCAAGGACGGCGCGGCGATGGGGTTTTGAGCCACTAGTTCGCGAGTTCGTCGCATGGTGCGAAGAATTTCGGAATGCGGATTTCGGATTGCGGACGACGGATTCATGAGTTCCGCAATCCGCATTCCGCAATGGGTCGCGGGCGAAGCCCACGCTGAGGGGGCGTGAGAGCCTGCGGGAGGAGAGCCCGCAGCGCCTGCAGCAGGCTCAAGCGTCACGGAACCCTGTCAACCACCCACACGCCCTCAACAAAGGAGGCTCACGTGCTGCTCAACCGAATCGAGACGGTCATGATGAACAACCCCGTCCGGGCCGCGATTCAACGGCGGTTCGAGGCCGGGCGGCTGTTACGCATGGGGGGCCGCACCCCGCGGGCGCGGGCGCTCGAAGTCGGCTGCGGGCGCGGCGTCGGCGCGGAGATAGTGCTCGGTGCTTTCGGTGCCGATCGCGTCGACGCCTTCGATCTCGATCCGCGCATGGTGGCTCTGGCGCGGCAGCGTTTGCGGCGCTGGGGTGAGCGCGTACACGTGAGTGTCGGCGACGTGACTCGGATCGCCGCCGGCGATGGAACGTACGACGCCGTTTTCGACTTCGGGATCGTTCATCACGTACCCGACTGGCAGGCGGCCCTCGCCGAGATCTACCGCGTATTGAAGCCCGGGGGACGGTTCTTTGCGGAGGAGGTGCTCGACCGGTTCATTCTGCACCCCGCCTGGCGGCGTTTGCTGGAGCATCCCACGGAGAACCGCTTCGATCATTCGGGTTTCGTCCGCGGCCTCGAAACGCAAGGGTTCAAGGTCGTCGCCACGAGGCAGATGTGGGGATGGTTCGGCTGGTTCGTGGCCGACAAGCCCGCTGGCACGACACCCGCAGATTGAGCCGGGTTATAGACCACCCCTCCTCACGGCTTTCTCCTGGCGAGGACCAGGGGCGCTACGGCGCGGCCGATCCTTTCCGCTCCGAGGCCAACTGTTCCACCGCTGCGCGCAAGCGTTGCACCTCGGCTTCGAGTGCGGTGACCCGCGCGGCCAAATCGTTATCCGCACTGGGCGCCAGCGCCGCCGCCGCGTATGCGCCCGGAGACGGATCGAGGGGGTGCAAGTCGGGGCTGAGCAGTTGCACATAACGCTCGGCACGCGAGCCGGGCAGCGGCGCCAGGCGCCGAACGAAACTGCGGTCGATGAGCATCGAGAGGATTGTCGCCAACCGATCGAGACTTTCGATGCTCACCATGCGCCCCGCCCGCACGCGCAACTCCCCCGGTGACTGCGGACCGCGCATCAGTAGTTCGGCGATAACGGCGAGGCCGGCGGCATCGAGTCCGAGGGCGTCCTTCCCGCTATGACAGAACTTCTCGACGCGGCTGTTACCGGGGTAGACCTTGCGCGCCAGTGCCCGCCGTACCAGCCGTTCGAGTGCGTCCTCGACGTCCGGCATCTCCAGCGTCAGCACCGGATCGCGGTTGGCTTTCTGGTTGGCTCCGTTGGTGGCAGCATTGACCGACAGCGGATACTGGTCGGGGGTCGTTAGTGACTTCTCTATGAGGACTCCGAACAACCGGGCTTCGAGCGGATCGAGGGGGGAATCGAGGGCCATGCGAGCACGCTAGCAGAAAGCCGGTGGCGGCTGGAACCGGGCCGGGGGCTTGGTGGGCAGATCGCCGGGTGGTAACGCCGCTTCGCTCTTGCGGCCGGCGTGATAGAAAGCCCGTGTGGTTGCGACTGAGGGTACGCGGCTGTCAGAAGCGCTGCCGCCGCGGGTTAAGTCGGTTTTCGCGCTCGGGGACCACACCCTCAACCTGACGCTGTCGGCGCTGTCGCTCTTCTACCTCTACTACCTGTCCGAGTTCGTCGGCTTGCGGCCGTCGCTGGCCTCGGTCGTGTTGCTGATCGGACGCTGTGTCGACGCCTTTGCCGACCCGATGATGGGCAGGCTGTCGGACCACACCCACTGGCGGCGCGGGAGACGGCGCCCGTACTTCCTTATCGGAGCAGTGCCGTTTGGCGTCAGCTTCGCCTTGCTATGGGTGGACTACCCGGTCGAGTCGCAACTGGCGAAGTTCGCCATCTACTCGATCGTCTACCTGCTCCACAGCCTCACTTCGACGGTCCTCGCCGTGCCGTACATGGCACTGTTGCCCGAGTTAACGCTCGATTATCAGGAACGCACCTCCGTCAACACTTACCGGGCGATCGCCTCGGTGCTCGGGACGCTGGTGCCCGCAGTAGCTTTTCGTCCGCTGGCCGAGGCGTTCGGTGGCGGCGCGGCGGGGTTCGCATGGACCGGTGCGCTGGCGGGTCTGTGGGTGGTGTTGCCGTGGTTCGCGATCTACCGAACCACGTGGGAACGTCCGGGCTTTCAGCAACGCGCGACGCGTCTGAGTTTCAGCGCGGGAATGCGGGCGCTGGTCGCCCACGCCGCATATCGACGACTGGCGGGGTTGTACCTGTGCAGTCGCATTGCCATGGACGTGGTTTCCGCCATCTTCATCTTCTACTTCGAGTACTGGCTGCGGCGGCCGGGCGACTTCGAGGTGAGTCTGCTGCTCTTGCTGCTGACCGTGGTGGCGTCGTTGCCATTATGGTTGCGCTGGTCGCATTTCCGCGACAAGGGCAGCATTTTCATCGTCGGCACGACGTGGTGGATTGCGGTTTCGTTGGCGATGTTCTTCGTCTTGCCGAGCACGCCGCGCTGGGTGGTGTTTGCGGTGTCGATGTTGGCGGGCGTCGGATACGCCGTGGCAGACATGATGCCGTGGTCAATGCTCGGGGAGGCGATGGACGACGACGAGCTGCGCACGGGCGAGCGGCGGGAAGGGCTGTACGCGGGCTTCTTCACATTTCTGCGCAAGCTCGGTGGGGCCAGTGCCGTAACCGTTGCCGGGGTTGCCCTCGAGCTGGCCGGATTCGTCGGCGGGCAGCCGCAACCCGAGTCGGCATTGCTGGCCATTCGCATCCTGACCGCGATCGTCCCGGCGGCTTTTCTGGTCGGCGCCGTGGTGCTGGCCATTGGCTACCCGATTACTCGCGCGCGCCACGCGGAAATCCTGCGGCAGCTCGGTTTGCGCCAGACCTGATCTACGATTTCCCCGGGTGCGCGGGCGGCGCGAAGAAATCGGATGAGGCATGGGTGGTCAGGTCATGGGTTGCGGACACCAGCCCACGCTGAGGTCATTGAGGGGCACTGGCCCACCGATCGTCCCGAGTAACCGCCGTCTTCTCAGGCGGCGTATCGAGGGACGGCTCGACCCCCGCGGCACCGGTACCCGCTTACGGCGGCATGACCCGGACCACGAACTGTCGGGGCGGACCGGGGTTGCCCTCTTCGTCCAGCAAACGGACGGTGATCCGGGTGTCGCCGTCGGGGAAACGGAACGCCCGATCGACCGGGCCGCCGCAAAACTGCACCGTGGTATCGTCGTGAACGAAACCGTACTCCTCGGAGGGTAGAAACTTCACGCAGGCTTCGTTGCGGCGCCGGCCGGCGGGCGAGCCGGTTCCGTCGAGGAATCGGCAGGAGAGATCGTTCATGCTGCCGATCAGCGTCTCGTCGAGCGGCTCGAACCCCGGCGGATCCACCGCCGGCACACCACCGGCCGTCGACCCGATCCGATCGCAGACCGCGGCACTGCCGTTACCCAGGGCGCGGTCCACCTGAATCTGCAAGTCTGACGGCACCGTCGCTCTGTCGAGATAGGTCGACCGGCCCACAGGCAGGCCACTGGCTCCCGGAGCGCCTTCGACGATCAGCAAGAAGCCGGTCCCGCCGGGACGGACATAAATGGGCAGGTCTTCGCCGACGGGCTCTTCCGCGGGCACGAGGGAGTCGTCCGATCTGGTGAGGCCGACGAAGGTCACCACGGGCCCGCGCGGGCCTTCGGGAGTTGGCGTGGGAATCGGGGTTGGCGTGCGCGTGCGCGTACCGGTGGCGGTCGGTGTCCGCGTGCGCGTCGGCGTCGGCGTGCGGGTACCCGTCCGGGTGGCGGTTGGCGTTACGGTACGCGTTGCCGTCGGCGTGCGGGTTGCCGTCCGCGTCGCTGTGGCGGTCGGGCCGGTCGGCGTCACCGTCGGCGTGCCGCGGGTGGGCGTGCGCGTCGGGGTGACGGTGACCGTTGCCGTGCGTGTTGGGCCGGCGGGGGTACGGGAAGGAGTTCGGGTTGCCGAGGCTGTCATGGTCCGCGGCGGCGTAACGGTTGCCGTTCCGGTGCGCGTAACGGTGGCGGTCGGCGCCGGGATGGCGGTACGAGTGGCGGTCGGCACGGGGGTGAAAGTTCTTGGCGGCCCGCCGCCGACCCGGACGAAAAACTGGGATAGCGGTCCGAGATGACCGGCGGTGTCCCGCACCCGTACGCTGACCAGCGTATCGCCGGGAGGGAATGCGAGGGAGCTATCGACGACCGCCGCCGAGCAGAACTGCAGTGAGGATCCGGTTCCGGCGAAGGCGAAATCGCCAAAGCGGTCGACGGTACAGGCGGTACGAGGGGCGGTGTTGACCCCGAAACGACATGCCAGATCGTTCAGTGCATCGGTGACCGGTTGCGAGCCGCCGAAGTCCGGGGGACGCACGGGCGGGACTCCTTCGTCGCACACTGCCGGCGAGCCGTTGCCCAGCGCACGGGTGGTCTGGAGTTGTAGATCGGGACGCCCGCCGGGATCGTCCGGCACGCGACCGAACGTAACTTGTCCCGGCGGCAAGCCGCTGAGGCCCGCCGCGGCTTCGACGAAGATCCGGAAACCGCGTCCGGTTGCACTGAAGAACACCGGGCGGCCGCCCAGGTTGCCCAGCGGGGAGACGGTCGCGCCGTCGGCCGCCGCAAGGCCGACTGCGGTGAGTCGTGGACCCGCCGCGTCGAGCAGAGACAGGAGGGCCGTGGTATCGCCGGCGCCGAGCCGGCCGTCGCCGTTCACGTCGGCGTCGCAGGCCGGGATCGCCCGCTGCATCAGGGCAGCGAGCAAGGCGTCCAGGTCGGCCGCATCGACCTTGTGGTCGCAGGTCAGATCGCCGATCGGATGCGCGTTCGCCGCCAGCGCACGCGCGAACAGGAGGAGGGTGACGAGCACCGCCGGCAGCCGGCGGCCAGCCATGCGGCGCCGCGCCGCGGCCCTCACCCGACCGCCGGCGTGCGCTGCACCACGCCGGCAGGCGCGGTCTCGCCCACCACAACGCCGCCCTCTGCCAGGACGCGGCGGAGTTGCTCGACACTAATGGTACGGACCACGCGACGGCGGAGCAGCGCCGTCTGAAGGCTATGGATGGTCCACACCGTACGTCGACTCGCGTACTTCTTCGGATCGTCGGTGGCGATATGCAAAATGGCGCGGCGCACGCCCGGCGTCAGAGTCCCCTGCGTCGCCAGCGTCTGCAGGCCGAGGATACCGTGGCGGCGGAACCGCCGCAGCCAGCGTCGCACCGTCTCCGGGCCGATATGCAGAGCCGCGGCGATTTCCTGTTCGTTCAGCCCACGGCTGCTCGCCAGGACAATCTGGGCCCGCAAGGCGCGGTCCGCCCGCCGTCCCTTGGCCAGACTCTCCAGTGCACGCATCACCTCGGGGCTGAGCGCTTTCATCGGCCGGGCCGCTCGACGCCATAAGGCGGGCGGCAGCGGCAGTCCGCGCAGCAACTGGCGCAGACCTTCGACGCTGATGGTGTCGACCACGCCGCGGCGCATCAGATACACACGCAGTCGCCGCAATGACCACTCGGGATAGGGTTCGCCGACGTTAGTCGGCGAGTGCATGGCGACGCGGGCGATTTCGTCGCGCACGGCATCGGTGAAGGCAACGTTCTTCGGCCGTCCCGCGCTGGCGTGCGCCAATCCGCGCAACCCCAGGTCCTCGAAACGTCGCAGGCAGTTCCGGATGGTGTTGGGATGCACACCGACCCGTTCGGCCACGGCGGGAATCGACAAACCGCTTGCCCGTCCGAGCACGATCCGCGCGTGGCGCGCGACATTCGGGGGGCCCTCGCCCGCCAGCCATTCGAGTTCTGCATGCAACGCCGGTGTCAGTTTCAGTCCGTTGGCCATGATGTGTCACTCTACGTGGGTGTTAGAATCCTCCAGACTGTCCAGATAATAGTGGGTCCCGCCGAAAGCCGCAACCCCGGAACGCTTGCCCCTCGCGAATATCCCTTTGACCTCGCGAGCGATTACGGGTTATGCGGTTGGGTTGACTGTCGCCGGCCGCTCGCGAAGGCGGCGCCGGTAACGCCACTCACGAGGAGACTGCGATGTCAGCCCCGCCCCTTCCGAGATCGGCCCTCCTGCAGATGTTTCGCACGATGGTCAACATTCGGCGTTTCGAGGAAACGATTCGCGACCTGTTCTTCCAGGGGGAGATCCCCGGGTTTGTACACGTGTCGATCGGTGAGGAAGCGGTGCCCACGGGCGTCTGCGCCGCGCTCGACCCCGGCGACTACATCACGACCACCCACCGGGGGCATGGGCACATGCTTGCCAAGGGTGGCGAACTCAAGCCGATGATGGCGGAGATCTACGGGCGCCGCACGGGCTACTGCAAGGGCAAGGGCGGTTCGATGCACATCGTCAGCTACGATCTCGGCATCCTCGGCGCCAACGGCATCGTCGGCGGCAATATTCCGATCGCCACCGGCGCCGCTCTGGCCTCCAGCTTCCGCAATCACGCCGAGGTGGCGGTCTGCTTCTTCGGGGACGGCGCTTCCAACGAAGGGACGTTTCACGAATCGCTCAACCTCGCCGGGCTCTGGAAGCTGCCGGTGATTTACGTCTGCCAGAACAACGCCTATGCCGAATTCACGCCGACGGCCGAGTCGACGTCCGTGCCGGACATCGCCGTGCGCGCCGCCGGGTACGGCATGCCGGGTGTCATCGTCGACGGCAACGATGTACTGGCGGTTTACGCAGCGGCCCGCGAGGCCGTCGAGCGGGCCCGCCGGGGCGCCGGGGCGACGCTCATCGAAGCCAAGACCTACCGCTGGGAAGGACATGTCGTCGGCGAACAGGCGTTCGTCGGCGAATACCGCCCTCGGGAAGAGGTCGAAGCCGCCCGGGCGCGTTGTCCGATCGCACGTTTCGCGAACTACCTGGAAACGGCGGGAATCGCCACTGGGGCCGACCTCGACGAGATTCGCGCCGCGGTGCAGGCCGATCTCGATGCCGCCGTGGCGTTCGCGCGAAGCAGCCCCTTCCCCGAACCATTGGAAGCGGAACTGGACGTCTTCGCCTCCGCATAGGACGGACCGAACGAGGAAATTCATCATGCGTGACATCGGGTTCATCGAAGCGATCAACGAAGCGCTGGCGGAAGAAATGGAACGCGACCCGACGACGTTCATCATGGGGGAGGACGTGCGTCTCGGTGCGTTCGGAGCGACCCGGGGCCTGATCGACCGTTTCGGCCCCCAGCGCGTGCGCAACACGCCGATTTCCGAGGCGGGGTTCGCGGGCGCCGGGGTCGGGGCCGCCATGGCCGGTCTGCGGCCGATCGTGGAAATCGAATTCGCCAGCTTTCTCTATTGCGCCATGGATCAGGTCTGTAACCAGGCCGGCAAGCTGCGTTACATGTCCGGCGGGCAGGCCCGCCTCCCGATAACTTTCCGCTGCGTCTTCGGCGCCATGGGGTCCGCCGCCGCGCAACATTCGGAGGTCGTCTACTCGCAGTTCCTCGCCGCTCCGGGACTGAAGATCGCGGTTCCCTCCGACGCCGGCGACATGAAGGGCCTCCTCAAGGCGGCCATTCGCGACGACGATCCGGTGATTGTCTTCGAGCACGGCCGCCTCGGCTTCACGCGCGGAGCCGTACCCGAGGGAGATCACGTCGTGCCGTTGGGCCGGGGTGTCGTGAAGCGGCCGGGCAGCGACGTCACGGTGGTGGCCGTCGGTGCAATGGTAAGCAAAGCCCTCAACGTCGCCGAGGCGCTCGCCGGCGAGGGAATCTCCGTGCAGGTCTGGGACCCGCGGACCCTGGTGCCGCTCGACGAGGAGGGTCTGCTCGCGGCGGTCGCCGCCACGGGTCGGGTGGTGATCGCCGACGAAGGCCATCGTCGCGGCGGGGCAGCCGGCGATCTGGCGGCGATCGTCATCGACCGCGGTTTCGATCTGCTCAACGCTCCGATCAAGCGCGTCACGGCGCTCGACATTCCGATCCCGTTCAGCCCGCCACTGGAAGAACACGTGCTGCCGAACGAAGCGAAGCTAACGGCGGCGGTGCGGGCGGTGCTGGAGTAGGCTGGCGGGGTAGAGATGCCTGCCGACGTCATCATGCCTAAGTTTGGCCTGACCATGCAGGAGGGCCGCATCCAACAGTGGTTCAAGGCGGAGGGCGAGCCGGTGGCCGTCGGCGACAAGCTCTTCGAAGTCGAGACCGAAAAGGTGCTTTACGAAGTCGAGGCGACGGTCGCCGGCACACTCGCCCGCATTTTGCACCCGATCGAGGCCGTGGTGCCGTGCGCGGGCGTCGTTGCCGTGATCGCACTGCCCGGAGAAGACCCGGTTGCGGTAGCCGCCGCGCCTCGCGAAGCCGCGGCAGCACCGACCCCACCGACCGCGGCCGTCGCGTCGGCGGCACCGGGGCCGCCGACGGGCGGTGCTCCGGCGACCCCGGCGGCACGCAAGCTCGCCAGGGAAAAGGGTGTGGATCTGGCGCGCGTCGCCGGGACGGGTCCGGGCGGCCGCATCACGCGCGAGGACGTCGAGGCGGCGCTCACCGGCGGGCAGCAGCCGGCTCCCGGCAGCGGTCACGGCGAGCCGTTGCGCGGGATGCGCAAGACGATCGCCGATCGGATGCTCTCCAGTTTGCAGACCACGGCGCAATTGACGATCACCACCGAGGCCGATGTCGGGGCACTGGTGGCCCGGCGTCAGCGGCTCCAGGCCGAGCATCCGCTGACCTACACCGACCTGCTGACCGAGGCGGTCGCGCGCGCCTTGCGGGAGCATCCGCGACTGAACGCCACCACCGACGGCGAGAGAGTCAGCGTGCACGACGTGGTGCACCTCGGCGTGGCGATCGCGCTCGACGACGGACTGGTAGTCGGCGTGATTCGCGCCGCCGATCGACAACCGCTTCATGCCCTGGCCGCCGCCGCGCGCGGCCTCGCGGAACGCGCACGGGCCGGCACGCTGGGCCTCGACGACGTGACCGGGGGAACCTTCACCATCACCAATCTCGGTGCCTATGGTGTCGACGCTTTCACGCCGATCCTGCATACGCCACAGGTGGCGATCCTCGGGGTCGGCCGCATCGTCGAGAAGCCGGTGGTTCGTGACGGACAGATCGTTATCCGGCCGACGATGGTGCTCAGCCTCACTTTCGATCATCGCATCATCGACGGCGCCCCCGCCGCTCGGTTCTTGCAGCGCGTCGTCGAGTTGCTCGGCTAGCCGGCGAACTGGCCCCGCTCGGGCGGCTAGATAGCCCAGCCGCCGTTAGGAGAGATGACCTGACCGACCAGGTAGCTCGATTCGTCGCTGGCCAGGAACAGCGCCACCGCGGCGACCTCGTCGGGCGTGCCCAGGCGGCCGATCGGGATCTGCAGCGCAAGGGCGGCCTTCATGGGGTCGTCCAACATGTCGAGCAGCGGTGTGTCGATAAAGCCGGGAGCGATGGCGTTGACGTAGATGCCGCTGCCGACGACTTCACGGGCGACCGCTTTCGTCAGGCCGACGATGCCCGCCTTGGCGGCGCTGTAGTCGGGGGAGCCGGCGAGTCCGGACGTGCCGGCGACCGAGGCCATGTTGACGATCTTACCGGCGCCCCGCGGTTCCATGATCGCGAGCGCCTCGCGCGTGCAGTAGAAAGTGCCATCCAGGTGGATCGAGACGGTACGTCGCCACTGGGAGTCGCTCATGGTGCGAGTCGCCGCGATCGCCGTCGTCGAGGTACCGGTGCTGGCGAGTTCCATGGCGCGCGTCACCATGTTCGCCTTAACCTCGTCGGTTATGGTGGCGATACCGGCATTGTTCACCAGGATATCCAGTGCGCCCCAGCGCTCGACCAGCTCCTCGAACATTGCCCGCACCTCGACGCTATCGGAAACGTCGGCCACCAATGCCATCGAGGTTGTACCTGCCACAGCGAGTTCGGCAGCCACCCGTTCGGCGGCGGCGCGCGACACGTCGTTGATCGCGACCCGCGCCCCCTCGCGCGCGAATGCCAGAGCGATGGCCCGCCCCAGCCCCGACCCGGCCCCCGTGATCAGGGCGGTACGTCCCGCTAGCTTCATTCTTCTTCCCTCCTGCGGCAGATCGCTTCCCCGCCCCGCACCCATAACCCGGCATGCCCCCCGACAAAAGCCTCCCGACTCCGACTCCGAATGAGGTCCGCCCGATAGCGCCGGCGCCAACGCACGTGCTATGGCATGTGGCAGGGCTCTTGACGTTCGGCCAGAGAAGTATGCAACAATCTCCCTAGTGAAATCGTTGAAGAATTCTGGGGCTGTAAGGGTTGACTGGCATTTTCACGGAGGCGCGAATCTTGCTGAGTGTGGGCGAGTGAGGAGGGTTGCGCATGGCGCGGGGTAGGTTCCTGTCTACGGATACGAGGCCGCGGGCACTCCAGTCGGAGGAGATGCTGCTGCTGGCGGTGTTGGAACAGGCGATTGCAGACCTGGATCATTCGTGTCCGGCGGTGCGAGCCGATGCGGACGCGTACATCTTTTCGTACGATAGCGACTACAGCATGTTCAGCTTCGATTCGGTCTGCGCGTACTTCAAGCTATCGCCCGACGCGGTGCGCGAGGCCCTGCGCGGGCGGCAGCGGCGACCGCGGTCGACGGCGGCCGCTGCGATTGCGGCCGCGGCGGCGGCGCGGATGAACGCCGCGTTCGCCGGCGCTGCCTGAACGGCGAGTGCAGCGCCCCCCGGCGACCGTGGCGGCGGCGCCAGGTGGGGTGCAGGGCGAGCATCGGTTCCCGGCTTTCTCGCCGGGGCGCCGCATTTTGCCCCGTTGCGATTACGTTCGGCAGGGGGAGGCCGTACGGGCCCACAGAGCCCTTACACTTGCTCTGAGATCGTCGAGCGAACCGAAGTTCTCGATCACTCGATCTGCCGCGCCTCGCCGCTCCGCGTCGGTGAGTTGGGCGTCGATGCGAGCCTCGATCTCCGTCGCCTTGAGGCCGCGTTGCGTCGCGACGCGCTCGACCACCGCGCTGCGATTGGCGACGACCAACCACACCTCGTCGACCAGCGACACCCAGTTTGCCTCGACGAGGATGGCGGCCTCGACGACGATCGGCGTCGACGAGCCACTCTGGCGGTAGGCCGCAAGGCGCGCGCCGATCTCCGCACGAATCAGGGGATGCACGATGGCATTGAGTCGGGCAAGTGCCGCGGAGTCGCCGAACACGATGGCGCCCAGCTTGCGGCGATCGATGGTTTGGTCGGGACTTACGATATCCGGGCCAAAGGCGGAAATAACCTGACGCCAACCCTCGGTGTCCGGCCGGTAGACCTCATGCCCCACCGTGTCGGCGTGTATAACACGGGCCCCCAGCTCCTCGAGGATGGCGGCTACGGTACTCTTGCCCGATCCGATACCGCCGGTGAGACCAATGGCTCTTGCCTGCATGGCGGTCGCCCGGATGCGAATCCGGGCCCCGACTCCTCGGCTTCGGCTTCAGCGCCCCGGACCTTATGCCGATCGACCTTCAGCCGGCCGCGGCGGCCGGCGCGTCGTCCAAACGTACCGGTCGCGACTCCGTGTAGTACGGAATCGTTACCGAACGCCGCCGCCAGTTCTGCAATCCGCGGCGCACATAGTCGACATCGATGCTTAGCGTTTCGCAGATGTTCACGAAGGAGAAGTGCCAGGTGCGATCGGTAGCATCGATCCACGCCTGCGCATCCTCGAACAACTGCTGCCCGTGCACGTCTTTGGCAAAAGCGTACTTCTGGTAGCACTCCAGGGCATCTCGCAACACGGCCAGCATCAACCGTCGCGACCCCTCCGCTCCCTTGCTGCCGCGGAAGGTCGCGTAAAACTGAGCCGGTAAGAGGGTATCCGGTTCGAACCAAGCGAACGATCGATCGGTCATCGCCACCCTTTCGTCAGCTACGAGCAGTCCAGCGCATCGTAGTGAAGGCCGGTCCGGCGAGCCAATTAAAACGGTTCGCCGTTGGACGGCGTCGATCTAATCGGAACGTGCGCGAGACCCTGAACGCAGTCACCGTACCTGCGTCGGTGACTGCGTCGCACCCGGAATAACGTACCCCCCAAAGCCGCCTGCGCGGGGGGGGCTACTTCTTTGCGCCGAGCACCGCTTCTTTGAACGCCTTGGCGACCGAGAAACGAACCTTCTTGCGCGCCGGGATCTTGATGGGTGCACCGGTCTGCGGGTTGCGCCCCATGCGCGCCTTGGTCTGCACCTTGCGGAAGGTCCCGAGCTCGGGGATCTTCACCGGCTCACCCTTCTTCACCTGGGCTACGGTCATGCTCACCAGGGTATCGAGCATCTCGCCCGCCTGCTTCTTCGTTACACCTGACCCATCGGCCAACTTCTGCAACAGTTGGGATTTCGTCATCGCCCTTCCTCTCCTCGGGTGTAAGTTTCGACCAGATTCAGCGCATCTTCAATCGGACGTTCGGGCGCTCTATCTGCAACAAGGGTAGCGAGCTGTCAAGCCGAAAGTTGCGTCCGGGGCGCGCCAGATGCGGAGAAATTGCGCGTCCAGGTCGGCCGGTACCTTCAGTCGTAGTACTCGCGGCCAAGGTGGGTGATCAGATCCTCGCCGCGCAGGAAGCGCAGGGTGTTCTTCATTTTCATAAGCTGGATGAAAAGGTCGTGCTCGGGGTAGAGGCCCGGCGCCGTCTGTGGACTCTTGAAGTAGAAAGACAACCATTCCTGAATGCCCCGCAGCCGGGCCCGCTGAGCAAGGTCCAGGAACAGCGCCAGGTCCAGCACCAGCGGCGCCGCGAGAATGGAATCGCGACAAAGAAAGTTGATCTTGATCTGCATCGGGTAGCCGAGCCAACCGAAGATATCGATGTTGTCCCAGCCTTCCTTGTTGTCGCCGCGCGGCGGATAGTAATGAATGTTCACCCGGTGCACGTAGTCGCGGTACAGCTCCGGATACAACTGCTCCTGCAGAATCACCCCGAGCACCGAGAGCTTGCTCTCTTCCTTGGTCTTGAAGCTCGACGGCTCGTCGAGGACTTCGCCGTCGCGGTTGCCGAGGATGTTGGTCGAGAACCACCCGGTCAGTCCCAGCATACGCGCCTTCAGACCCGGAGCGAGAATGGTCTTCATCAACGTCTGCCCGGTCTTGAAATCCTTGCCGCAGATCGCCACTCCCTGCCGGTCGGCGAGCTCGATCATCGCCGGAATATCGACCGTCAGGTTGGGTGCGCCGTTGGCGAACGGGATCCCCAGCGACAGCGCCGCGTAGGCGTACACCATGCTGGGCGCGATCGTCGGGTCGTTGGCTTCCAGCGCCGCTTCGAATGCGGCGAGCGACGCGTGCGCCGGGCCGGGCACGAGAAAGCTCTCGGTGCTCGCGCACCAGATCATGACCAGACGCGTCGCACCGGTGCGCGCACGGAAGTCCTCTATGTCGGCCATCACCTGCTTCGCCAGATCGCGGCCGGTGGCGCCGCACTTGACGTGCACGCCGCGCAAACGCTTGACGTACTCGGGGTTGAACACCCCCGGCCACGGGGCAATCGCCTCGAGCTCGGGTCGTACCTCCTCCAACAGTGCCGGCTCCAGCACCTGTGCCCGCCGCGCCGCCTCGTAAGCGGTATCCGGAAAGATGTCCCAGGCCCCGAACACGAGATCCGGCAGATCGGCCAGGGGAACGAAATCGCGGATCCGCGGGGAGCGCTTCTCGGTGCGCTTGCCGAGGCGAATGGTTCCGAGCTGCGTCAGCGAGCCAACCGGCGTCCCCAGCCCCTTGCGGATCGCCTCGACCCCCGCAATGAACGTCGTGCTCACCGCCCCGAGGCCGACCAGCAGCACCCCCAGGCGCCCCCGCGGCGGCTCGATCCTTACGCCTTCACCGGACATGACCGCCGTGACTTAGTGCAGTCCCCGACCGCCCGCAAGTAGGACCCCATCGCCGCCCCACCCCGCCGCGCAGGGCATTGACCGGACCCACCGCTAAGTGTATTTCGTACGCAAAGAGAGCGGAGGCCAAACCATGACCATGCCCGCCATCGAAAAGACCCCGGCCGAACTGCACGAGCACCTGGCGCCGTTGCAGGAACCGCACGTATACAGCGACGCCACCGGCGCGGACCTCGCCGCCACCATCCACGCGATCCGCGCCCTCAAGCGCGAGCGCCACGCCGTCGTTCTGGCCCACAATTACCAGCGGCCGGAGATCTTCGAGGTTGCCGACTTCATCGGCGACTCCCTCGAACTGGCGCGTCAGGGCACCACCGTCGACGCGGACACGATCGTGTTCTGCGGCGTACACTTCATGGCTGAAACGGCCAAGATCCTCAGCCCAGAAAAGACCGTCCTCATCCCCGATTTGCGCGCCGGTTGCTCGCTCGCCGACAGCGTCACCGCCGACGAATTGGTGGAACGCCGCGACGCCTTGCGGCGCATCTATCCCGATCTCCAAGTCGTCGCCTACGTCAACACCACCGCCGCCGTTAAGGCCGTCGTGGATGTCTGCGTCACCTCCGCCAACGCCGTCCGGCTGGTCAACAACCTGCCGACCAATAACATCCTCTTCGTTCCCGACCGACACCTGGGCGAGTACGTCCAGAAGGAAACCGGCAAGAACGTCATCTCCTGGGACGGCAACTGCTACGTGCACCACCAGATCACGCCCGAAAACATCGCCAGGGTGAAGACCGGGCTGCCCAACCTGAAGGTGCTTGTCCACCCCGAATGCCGGTCCGACGTCGTCGCCCTCGCCGACGCCGTGCTCAGCACGAGCGGCATGGTGCGGTATGCCAGGGAGAGCGCCGCCCACGACTTTCTCGTCGTTACCGAGTGCGGTCTTTCCGATCGCCTGCTGGTAGAGGTGCCGGAGAAGCACTTCTACAAGGCGTGCAAGCTCTGTCAGTTCATGAAGATGATCACCCTCGAAGGTACGCGGCGATCCCTCGAACGCATGGAATACGAAGTCCTGCTCGACGAGCCCGTACGTGCCGCCGCCGAACGTTCGCTACGACGAATGCTCGAGCTGAGCGCGTGAGCGGCGCCCGGAGGCCGGACTGCATGCTCGCCCGGTCAGCCGCGGTGGGGACGGCTCCCGCCACGTCGCCCTCGGTTGCGGTCGACGTTGTCATCTTCACCATCGCGGCGCGCGAACTCTGCATCCTGCTCGTCGAGGTCCGCGGCGGCCCGTTCGCCGGCCGGTGGGCGTTCCCGGGCGGACGGGTTCCCGTCGGCGAAGCCCCCGAAGCGACGGCCACGCGCGAACTGCGCGATCAGACGGGCATCGACGACGTATACCTCGAGCAGCTCCGCACCTTCGGTGACCCGACCCGCGACCCGCAAGCCCACATCGTAGCCGTCGCCTATTTTGCGCTGCTGCCGAACCAGGGGCGCACCGCGGCCGTCAACCCGAAATACCGCCGCCTGCGCTGGCTCCCCGTACACGACCTGCCGCGCCTCGCCTACGATCACAACGCCATCGCCGCCTACGCCCTGGCGCGGCTGCAGGCAAAACTCGAGTACACCAACATCGTCTACAGCCTGTTGCCGGTTGAATTCACGCTCGGCGAACTCCAGGACGTCTACGAGATCATCCTGCGGCGACGGATCGATCGCCGTAACTTCCGCAAGAAAGTGCTGTCGCTCGGTCTGTTGCGGCCCTTGCATCGCCAGCGGCGCGGTCCCCACCGTCCCGCCCAGCTATACGCCTTCACCCGCCGCGAACCGATGATGATCGAGATGCTATGAGCGCGTCGCGCCCCGGGGGGAACCACCAACCGGAGGTCTATGGGTTCGACGGCCTGCGGCCCCGGGGCCCGTTCTCCCGGGGGCTCTATTCATCGTCCTCCAGCAACACCGGCGGCTCGTACACCCCGGCCCGGTGTTCCACCACCACGATGCCGGCGTTGGGGGCGACGCGAGCGGCCTCCCACGACCCGGCGACGAACGCCCACAGGGCGAACATCACGCCGCCGTGACTGACGAGCACCACGTCATCCGCCCCGCTGGATTGCACCAATCGCTCGAAGGCGGGCACGGCGCGCGCATACACGTCGGCAATCGACTCGCCACCCGGAGGACGCCACTCCCAGCGCGGGCCTTCATGGAACGCCGCGTCGTCCAACATCGCCGTGTACGGCCTGCCCGCGAAGACGCCGAAGCTTTGCTCGCAGAACGCCGCCTCAAAATGCACCGCGCAATCGATTTCGCCGGCGATGATCTCCGCCGTTTGACGAGCGCGCGCAAACGGGCTCGCAACCAGGCGCGCCGGTGCACAAAGCGCCCGTATGCGCACCCCGGCGGCGCGCGCCTGTTCGCGGCCGCGCTCGGTCAACGGCACATTGGTATGCTGCGTAAACGTGCGATCGCGGTTACCCTCGCTCTCCCCGTGGCGCACCAGGATGATCCGCGCACGCCCGTTGTCGGGCCGTTCCGTCGGCTGTCGCATGTCCGTCATCGCCGCGGCAAACACCGGAAGCGCAGGCGGTCGTGATCGCGCCGCGGGCCGCCGATGTCGGCTGGCCCAGTCTCTGCGGCCAGCCGCAACCAGCGCGACTTGCCGTCCGCCGCGACCTGGAAAGCCACGGGCGCGGCACATTGTGCCGCCCCGATCGGCGTAGTCGGCAACGCCGCCGTGACGGCCGCCGCGTTAACGGCGTCGAGCGCGTCGCTCGATCGCGACGGATCGGGCCACGCCAGGTTTACGGTAACCACGGGCGCGGTAGCGTCACAGTGGGGGAGGCGCCGGTCCGAGGTGTTGAAACACGCCGTAATCGTGAATTCACAGCGGCCCGCCGTCGGATCGCTGTCGCAGGCGGCGTCATTGTCGGTGCATACGACCCCTGGAGCCGGCCGCGGAACGCCGGACGGCGACGCCGGCAGATGCCAGACGACCAGACAGTCGCTGCGCTTACTGCCGCCGCCAGGCACCAGCATCGTGATGCCGTCGGCCACGGTCATCGCCGACAGAGCGTGAAGCCGCGGGCGTACCAGACCGCTGCGGTGGTCCTCGATCTGTACGTTGCTGGATTCCAGCGCCGATTCGAGCCCGTCGGCAGTGAGCGCCGGATTGCGGTCGAGCAACAGCGCCGCGGTCGCCGTCGCGTGCGGTGTCGCTGCCGATGTGCCGGACATAGTCCTGACGCCGCCCCGGGGTCCCACGGAAACGACGCCGACACCGGGGGCCCAGAGGTCGAGCGGATCGTCGCTGTTGCCGAACGACGCTACCCGGTCCGCCTTGGTCGTAGCGCCGACCGCAATCGCCCCCGCGATACACGCCGGTGCGCTCAGCGCCCCGGCCTGGTAGCCGTTCCCGGCCGCGGCAAACACCAGCACGCCCCGGGCGCGCAGCCAGTCGATCGCACGGGCGAACGCAATCGTAGCCGCATCGGCGTCGTCGCATGCGCCGGTATAAAGCTGCGCGGTTTCCAAACTCATATTCACAGCCTGCACGTCCGGGCGACTTTCGGCAATCCACTCCAGCGCGGCCACCCAATCCGCAAGGGTGCCGTTCAGGGCCGCATCGAGGACCTTGACCGCGACGATCTGCGCGCCGGGCGCCACCCCGACGGGTGCGGCGATGCCTTTCGACACGATGACGCCCGCGACGTGCGGGCCATGAGTATCCGTGGTTACCGCGGCACCCGGGCCGAACTGCCGGCTGCTGCCGTTCGGGCAACAGTTGCCGTCGCAGAAGCAGGCTTCGGCGGCAATGCTGCCGGCCAGATCCGGATGCGTGGGATCGACGCCGCCGTCGAGCACCGCAACGGTAATGCCCCGGCCAATGCTACCGAACGCGTGGACGGTGTCGGCACGGATCAACGGCACGGTGTCGGCAAGGGCTGCACGGCCGCGGGCAACGGGGTCGACAGCGGCGACCTCCGGGTCCGCACGTAACTGCGCCAGTCCGGCCGGCGTTACCGCCGCGGTAAACGCTCCGACCAAGCGCAGCGCGCGCCGGAGGCGGACGGCTCCGGTGTCGCCGCGGGCAAGCACGCGCGCCTGTTGTCCGGCCACCGATCGCCGTCGTCCGACGATGTCACCAAGGGGCACCGCACCGGGCTCGCGCAGCGCGACGAAGACCTCGGTGGTGTCGGCGGCGGCAGACGGCGGATCCTGACCCTGGGCCGGTGCGGGAGGAAAATGCAGCGCGCACAGGTAACCGATCAGGAGCGCACCAGCAGCTGCCCCGTATCGCATCTCTTCCATTCAAGGCAGGCGGGCGCGGTACGTCAAGACGATATCGGTGCCCGGGCTCTGACGTAGGATAGAGGGCCGTCTTCGCGGGTCGGACGAGCAGGTCGCCGCGCCGCGGCGATCAGAAATCGCAGCTCTCCTTTCCGATCACGGCGCAAACCACGTTCACGGGAAATCCCCTCCCCCGCAAGAAGCGGGCGGCGCGGGCACATGCGCGCTTATCGCCGCCGTCGAGTCGGCGCCGGGTCAGCAACGTGCGCGCCCGCGCTTCTTCGTCCGCCACGGCCACCGCGCACGCCGCCGTCTGCAGGTCTTCGGAGACCCCGTGTGCCGTCAGTTCGGCGCGTATCCGTTCGCTACCGAAGCCGCCCCGCACCCGGCGCTCCGCTATCCGAACCGCTACCGCTGCATCGTCGAGGTAGCCGGCAGCAAGCAGTCGCGACACGGCGGCATCGATGGCACCGGCCGGCAGGCCGGCGTCCTCCAGCCGCATCCGCAGGTCGCGTTCGGTATAATCCCGCGCCGCCAGGAACCGTACGGCGCGCTCCCAGGCGGCGGTCTGCGGGTCAGAACCGCTCGATTTCGACCTTGCCTTCGCCGCCCTGGTCTCCACGGCCCTCGAAATCGCTCCACCGACTGTCGCTGGTCGAGGAGATCCCGCGTAGCTTCAGCTCGAAGTCGCCCGGGTTGGCCGCGTTTTTCAGGGCCTCCTCGCGGCTGATCAGCTCCGCTCTGTACAACGCCATCAACGACTGGTCGAAGGTCTGCATGCCGTAGGTGGTATGGCCCTGCGCAATCACCTCGCGCAGGTCGCGCAGTTTCTCCTTCTCGCCAACGTATTCGCGCACGCGCGCCGTCGACACCAGCACCTCGCACGCCGGCACCATACCCTCGCCGTTCGCCCGCGGAATGAGCCGTTGACTGACTATCCCGCGCAGGATGCTCGAGAGAATCAAGCGCACCTGATCGCGCTGATGCTCGGGGAAGACGCTGATTACTCTGGTGATCGTCTCCGGCGCGTCCAGCGTGTGCAGCGTGCTCATGACGAGGTGCCCGGTCTCGGCCGCCAGAATAGCCGTCTCGATGGTCTCCAGGTCGCGCATCTCGCCGACCAGAATCACGTCCGGGTTCTGCCGCATCGCCGCCTTCAGCGCCGCCGGGAAGTTGACCGCGTCGTAGCCCACCTCGCGCTGATTGATGAAACTCAGGCGATCGCTGTGCACGTACTCGATCGGATCCTCGATGGTGATGATGTGGCACCGGCGCGAGGCGTTGATGTAGTCGATCATGGCGGCCAGCGTGGTGCTCTTACCGCTGCCGGTGGTTCCTGTGACGAGCACGAGTCCGCGCCGCTCGTCGGCGATCCGCTCCACCACGGGCGGCAGGTTCAGATCGGCCACCGTGCGGATCTTGTTCGAAATGACGCGGATCACCACGCTCAGGTCGCCGCGCTGGCGGAAGACGTTGACGCGAAAACGTCCGAGCGCGGGCGAGTGGTAGGCGAGGTCGGCCTGGAGGTCGGTGGCGAAACGCTTGCGGTGGTAGTCGTCGAGGATGCTGTCGACCGCCCGCTGCACGGCTTCGTGGGTAAGCGGGTCGGCACCGGGCAGCGGAACGAGATCGGCGTGGACGCGGATGCCGGGCGGTCGTCCGGGCTTCAGCATGACGTCGGACGCACCGGCGCCAACGGCGGCTCCCAGAATCTGATCGAGGTCCATCTCGGCTCCGTCGCTCAGGCGCTACGGGCTCCCTTCTTCGCCTCGGCCCGGGGCGCCTCCGTCTCCGCGGCCACCGGTGCCGGGGCGCCGCCCGCCACCAGTCCGAACCGCGCCCGCACGCGCTCCTCGATCGTGCGTGCCATGTCCGGGTGCTCGCGGAGATACTCCTTCGTGTTCTCCCGGCCCTGACCGATGCGCTCGCCGTCGAAACTGTACCAGGCGCCGCTCTTCTCGACGATGCCGTGCTCCGCTCCCAGATCGACCAGTTCGCCCTCGAACGAGATGCCGGAACCGTAAAGGATGTCGAACTCCGCTTCCCGGAACGGCGGCGCCACCTTGTTCTTGACGACGCGCACTTTGGTGCGGCTCCCGATCACTTCATCGCCCTGTTTGATCGCCCCCGTGCGGCGGATGTCGAGGCGCACTGTAGCGTAGAACTTTAACGCGTTGCCGCCGGTGGTGGTTTCAGGATTCCCGAACATGACCCCGATCTTCATGCGGATCTGGTTGATGAAGATCACAATGGTGCGCGAGCGCGAGATCGTCGCCGTCAGCTTGCGCAAGGCTTGCGACATCAGGCGCGCCTGCAAACCCATCTGCGGCTCGCCCATCTCGCCCTCGATTTCGGCCCGGGGTACCAACGCCGCCACCGAATCGACGACGAGAACGTCGACCGCACCACTACGTACCAGGGTCTCGGCGATTTCCAGCGCCTGTTCGCCGTGGTCCGGCTGCGAGATGAGCAGGTCCTCGCTGCGCACAC
Organism: Candidatus Binatia bacterium; assembly: GCA_023150935.1. Classification (NCBI taxonomy): domain Bacteria; phylum Candidatus Binatota; class Binatia (SeqCode); species Binatia bacterium. The sequence continues at coordinate 31,476 of JAKLJW010000016.1, forward strand.
CCAACTTGCGGGCGTAACCCACATCGAGGGCGTGTTCCGCATCGATGAACGCACCGATGCCGCCGAGGCGCTGCGCTTGTGCGATGATCTGCAGGGCCAGGGTCGTCTTTCCGGACGACTCCGGGCCGTAGATCTCCACTACCCGGCCGCGCGGCACGCCGCCGACTCCCAGCGCCAGGTCGAGGCCGAGCGAGCCCGTCGAGACGACCTCGATGTCGCGGACGTGGCTTTGCTCGCCCAGTTTCATGATCGCGCCCTTGCCGAATTGCTTCTCGATCTGACTGACCGCCAGATCCAGGGCCCGCTCGCGATTTGCGTCCAATGCCATGGTTCGTCTCCTTTTACCCTAATCGGGAATCGTTGACTATCGAGGATGCGAGAGGGACCGTCCAGAGGACGGCGTATTGCGCCCCCTCGCGGTGCAGCAGGCTGCGATAGACGGCGACGGCATTCACAACCGTAGTGCCGAAGTCGTCCTCGCGATGCCGCTCGATGACCTCGGCAAGCGCCGGCCATCCGCGCGTGCCGTTGACCCGGCCGAGGGTGACGTGCGGCGTGAATGCGCGTCCCTCCGCCGCGAACCCCAGCGGCGCCAGTGCGGCTTCCACGCGCGCCGCCAGCTCGGCCAGGCCATCGCCCACGAGGCCCGCCCATACGACGCGCGGGCGCCGCATCGCCGGGAATGCCCCGAGGCCGCGCACCGCCAGGGTCATTGCCGCTACCTCACGCAAGGTCTCGCGCAAAGCCGCGTGTACTTGCGCCAGCAGCGACGGCGCTACCGCCCCGAGGAACTTCAGTGTCACGTGCATCCCGCCGGGGCGAACCCAACGCACGTCGGCGGGTACTCTTGTCAGCTCGGCTTGTAGCCGTCGCAGGTTATCGAGGACCGCGGCATCCAAATCCACCGCCACAAAACTCCGGATGCGCTCCTCGCCCCTGCCGTCCATCCGCCTCGTCCCCGCCCCACGCCGCATCCTCAACTCCCTCATCGCCGCAGGATGCTCACCTCGGTCGGGTCCAACCCGAGCAGGTGGCGACGCAACCAGTCGAGCGCTACCTGCGACGACAGCAACTTCACCCACTCGCGGTTACCCCAGAGCTGGTAGCGTTTGGTGCGCACACGGGTGTTGTCGGCAAGACCGATGCATACCGTCCCGACCGGCTTGTCGGGCGTGCCCCCTTCCGGACCGGCAATACCGGTCACCGCGATGCCGAGGTTCGCGCCGAGCACGTGCCGCACACCTTCTGCCATTTCACCAGCCGTCTCCACGCTCACCGCACCGTAGCGGTCGATCGTTTCGGTGCCCACGCCGAGCACCTTGACCTTCACGTCGTTGGCGTAGGCCACCACACTGCCCCGATAATACACCGAACTGCCCGCAACGGCTGTCAACCGATGGCCCACCAGGCCACCGGTACAAGACTCGGCGACGGCCAGCGTCCGCTCCTGTGCGGTGAGAAGCTGTCCGACGACTGCCTCCATGCTCGTGTCGCCCTCGCCATAGGCGAAAATCCCGATCCGTTGGCGCAGACGCTCGGATAGCTCGACGAGACGTTGCGGGACGAAGTCCGGGTTGCCGTGGACCGTCAGTCGTACGGAGATCTGCGGGAACGCGGCGCGAAAGGCGATGCGACCCTCGGCCGGATCGACCGCGCCCGCGACCAGCTCATCGAGCGCCGACTCACTGATACCGAAGGTCTGAAAGCTGTGACTGAGATACACCTCGTCACTACCGCGCGCCGACCCCAACCACGTGCGTACCAGTTCCTCGAGCATCGGCTTCATCTCCCGCGGCACGCCGGGAAGGACGACGAGGTGTTTGCACCCGTGCGGCGTGTCCAGGTCGAGCCGGAAACCCGGTGCCGTGCCCAGGGCGTTGGGCAGGACCGTGGCGCCCTGCGGAATCATCGCCTGCTTCAGATTGTTTTCCGGCATCACCCGGCCCATCGCCTCGAACATCTGCCGAATACGCGTCGCAACCGCCTCGTCGAGCACGAGAGGACGCCCGATCACGCGAGCTACCGTTTCCGTGGTCAGATCGTCGGCGGTTGGACCGAGACCGCCGGTGGAGACGACAAGGTCTGCCTGCCGCATGGCCGCGTCCCACGCCCATGCGATGCGCTCGGGGTAATCGCCGACGCAGACGATGGCGGTAACGTCGAGGCCGGCCGCTACCAGCCGGTCGGCAATGAAGTTGGCGTTCGTGTCGACGGTGCGGCCGGTGGTCAGCTCATCGCCAGTGCTGAGGATGGCGGCGCGGGCGATCATGCTAGCAATCCGACGGCCATGGCCACGCGGATCAGCAAGTTCGTATAGACACCCGAGACGACGTCATCGAGGACCACGCCCGCGCCACCGGGGAGACGCGCATCGATTGCTCCGGCGGGATACGGCTTGATCACATCGAGCACTCTGAAGACGAGAAACGCAACCAGTGCCGTGGTGAGGTTGGGCGCGAGGAAGAGAGTTGCGGCCAGGTAGCCCACGACCTCGTCGATCACGATCTTGTGGCTGTCGTGTTCGCCGAGGTAGGCGTCGGCACGTCCGGCAACCCATACGGCCAGCGCCACGGCTACCAGGAACAGAAGAACGTAGAGTACGGCCGAGGTCGCGCGGACCTCGTCAAACCACCAGAACAGCGGAATGCCCACCAGACTTCCGAAGGTTCCGGAAGCCACCGGGATGTAGCCGATATACCCGGCACTGGCGACGGCAAGGACGAGGTTGCGCATGGAAGGAGCGCCGATCCTAGTGGCGCTGCGTGGGCGCCGTCAAGGTACCGTCACTTCGGCGCATCAAACGCCGGGAGGGCGAACCGCAGTTCGCCCTCCCGAGTAACGGCGCGTTGCAACCCCGGCGGGCCGCGTTCAGACCTTGCCCTGCAGGAAGAACGCGACCACCAGGGCGTAAATCGCCAGCGCTTCCATGAATGCGATACCGATAATCATCGGCGTCTGGATGCGATCGGCAGCGTTCGGGTTGCGGCCGATGGACTCCATGGCGGCGGCCACCGCACGCCCTTGCCCGAGACCCGCGCCGATACCCGCGAGGCCGACGGCCAAGCCGGCACCAATGGCCACCAGACCACGGTCGGTCGAGTCGCCCTCCGCGGCGAACGCGGGCGCCGCCAGCAGCAGCACGAACGCTGCAAGGCCTAACACTCTCCATACGTTACGCATCGTTTCCGTCCTCCTTCTCTCTAATCTGGGAGCGCGCTTTGGCCACGCCTCTCTGTCCTCCTCGCCACACCTCGGCCGCGCGATCTCCCGATTCTTTTGTGGATCCTCTCAGCGCGGGCTTCGCCCGCAACCCATTGCGGATTGCGGAATGCGGATTGCAGAACTCATGAATCCGTCGTCCGCAATCCGAAATCCGCATTCCGAAATTCTTCGCACCATGCGGCGAACTCGCGAACTAGTAGCTCAGTGGTGGTGCTCTTCCGCCTCATGGTCGCCGTGATGCGCAATGGCGAGCGACAGGTAGATGATGCTGAGAATGGTGAACACGAACGCCTGCACGAGACACACGAAAGCACCGAGGGCGTAGAACACGACCGGCACTACCAGCTTGGTCAGATCCGTGAAGATCGATAAGACCAGGTGGTCTCCCGTCATGTTGCCGAAGAGACGCAAACCCAACGAGACCGGCCGGACCAGATTGTCGATCAGCTCGAGCGGCAGGATCAGCGGCATCAGCCACCAGATCGGTCCGAGAAAGTGTTTCAGATAACCCATGCCGTGCTCGCGAAACCCGAAGCCGTTGTAGAGCACGAACGACATGACGCCGAGCGCGAAGGTTACGTTGAAGTCGCTGGTCGGGGGCGAGAATCCCGGCACCAGCCCGATGAGATTGGCCGCCAAGATGAATAGAAAGAACGTGCCGTAGATACTAACGTACTGGCGCCCCCTAGGGCCGAGCAGCCCCTCGATAAAACCGACGAACCACTCGACGTAGATCTCGAGCGTGTTGCGCGCAGTGAGCGTCTCGTCGGGCACTGCGGGGTCGGTGGCAGCCGCGAGTTTACGGTTCGCAATCCACGCCCACAGAAGCAACCCGAAGACGACCAGCACCGCCGTCGACGTGTGCGGCGCCATGAAGTGCAGCCCGGGGACGGTTGCCACCCAGGAGAAACCGTGTTCCACCTCAATTCACTCCTTTCACCGACATCACCCCTCCCCGCATACCTTCGATGACGCACGCCGCCAGAAGGAGCGTGACGCCAACCGCAAAGCTCATGCCCTCGATCGGCAGCCGCCCCAGTAACGCCGCCACCAAACCGAGGAACAGTCCGAACTTCAAGACGATCGCCCCCACCGCCAATCCGACGCCCCGCCCACCGTCACCCGCGCCACTGCGGTGCACGAACGCGTCGGTCATTACCCGCAGAAGCCAGATGTTGGCACCCATGACCGCCCCACCGAGCACCACGCTCACCGGATCGCCGATACCCGTCGCGGCCGCAACGCCGGCCGTACCGCCCACCAGCCCGATGTGCAGCTTACCCACCCGTGCCAGTGTTGCCTCCATCGCCCCCGTGCGAATTAGACCTCTTCAAGCTCCAAAGCAACCGGTACACCGCCCCACCCATCGCCCCCAGGGTCATGACAAGAGTAAACAGCGGCTCCGTCCCGAGGCGCCGATCGATCCAGTTCCCCACCAGGACCCCCGCCACCACGGTCCCCCCGAACTCGAACCCCACGCCGAGGAAGCGATAGGCGCGTTGCAACCCGCCGTCTCTGCCGCCGCCGAACGAAATCGGTCCTCCCTTTAACCGCCCATCTCCTTGAGCACCGCGGCGGCCGCACGCACGGTTCTGGCGATGTCGTCGTCGCCGTGCGCCAGTGAGACGAACGCCGCTTCGAACTGCGACGGCGGCAGGTAGATACCCCGGTCGAGCATGCCCCGAAACCAGCGCGCGTACCGCTCGGTGTCGCACCGCCGGGCGGCGGCCGCACTGTCGACCGCCGGCGTGCCGAAGAAGATGGTCCACATCGACCCGACCCGGTTCACGCACGCCACCAGCTTCGCCCGAACAATGGCATCTCGCAGACCTTCCTCGAGCGCCGCACCCAGCGCCTCGAGCCGGGCGTACGTCCCCGGGGCCGCCAGTTCCTTTAGCGTTGCCGTTCCCGCCGCAACCGCCAGCGGATTTCCGGACAGCGTGCCGGCCTGGTAGACAGGGCCCAGCGGCGCCAGACGTTCCATAACGTCCCGCCGGCCCCCGAACGCCGCCAGGGGCAGCCCCCCACCGATAACCTTCGCCAAACAGGTCAGGTCTGGCCGGACGCCGTAAAGCGTCTGTGCCCCGCCATAGGCCACACGGAATCCCGTCATTACTTCGTCGAAGATCAACAGGCTGCCGCTGGCCGTGCACAGCGACCGTACTCCCTCCAGGAAGCCGGGATCCGGCGGAATCACCCCCATGTTGCCGACCACCGGCTCGATGATGACCGCGGCTAGATTGCGACCTTCGGCTGCCAGGTAGGTTTCCAGCATCGGCAGGTCGTTCACCTCGGCCACCAACGTCAAGCTGGCAAGCGCTTCGGGTACCCCGGCACTGTCGGGTACACCGAAGGTCATCGCACCCGAGCCGGCTCGTACGAGCAGGGCGTCGACGTGTCCGTGATAGCAGCCCGAGAACTTGACGATCTTGGAGCGACCAGTGAAGGCCCGCGCCAGCCGAATGGCACTCATCGCGGCCTCGGTTCCGGAGCTGACGAGTCGCACCATCTCCACCGACGGCAGCGCACCCACAAGGATTTCAGCCAGCTCGACTTCGCGCGCGGTCGGCGCGCCGAAACTGGTCCCGTCCTGCATCGCCGCAGCGACGGCCGGCAACACTGCCGGATGCGCGTGGCCGAGAATCAGCGGCCCCCAGGAGCCCACGTAGTCGAGGTATGAATTGCCGTCCGCGTCCCAGACCGTCGCGCCACTGCCCCGCTGCACGAACACGGGCTTACCGCCGACGGCTGCCCACGCGCGCACGGGGCTGTTGACGCCACCCGGGATCAGGCGCACGGCGCGCTCGAAGAGCTTTTCCGAGGTCTCGGTTTTCAGCATGCGCCACCGGCAAGAACGGCCGGCGCTGGGGTACCACCGGCCCCGGCGAGCGTCAACGGGCAGGCACTCACAAGTTTGTTGCAGCGGGCGGCGAAAACGTATAGACAGGCGGTCCTCCGCTGACCGGCGGGGGGACAAATTCAGCCGTACCGCCGCATCACGTGATGGAGTTGCGCCCGCGATGCTTGCCCGTGCACCCGGGGTGGATAACCTGTTAACTCCTCGGGGCCAGTGCGCGCATCGTTCGAAAAACACACGGATTTCGCTTGCATGACCGGTTGTGGATAACCTACGGGTACAGCCCCCATGGAGCAGGCCTGGCAGCGCTCGATCGACCTTCTGCGGGACCGCATCGACCCTGACGATTACGATGCGTTTATTCGCCGCCTGCGGCCGGTTGCGGTTCGCAATCGCAACGTGCTGGTCGAAGCGCCCAATCGGCACGCTGTCGACCTGATCAGCGACCGCTACCTCGGCATTATCGAAGAAGTCGTGTCGCAGGCCTTCGGCTCGCCCGTGCGCGTGCTCTTACAGCCGCCGGCCGCTGTACAGCAAGAACTCTTTCCCTTATCGGTGCCGGCCGCCGCGCCGACCCCGGCGGCCCGCAATCGTCGCCTCTCCGGCCTGAACGAGAAGTTCACCTTCGACACCTTCGTCGTCGGCGGGAGCAACCAGTTCGCCCACGCCGCGTGCAAGGCCGTCGCAAGCTTGCCCGGTGACCATTACAATCCGCTGTTCCTGTACGGTGGCGTCGGTCTCGGCAAGACCCACCTCGTCAACGCCATTGGCAATCAAATTCTCGATCGCGACCCCGACCGACGGGTGCTCTACCTCTCGTCGGATTCGTTCATGAACGAACTCATCAACGCCCTTCGCCGCGATCGGATGGACGAGTTCAAGACGCGTTTCCGTCGCATCGACGCCCTGATCGTCGATGATGTTCAGTTCCTTGCCGGCCGCGAGCGCACTCAGGAGGAGTTCTTTCATACCTTCAACTCCCTCTACGAGGCCCGGCGCCAGATCGTCCTGACCTCCGACAAGTTCCCCAAGCAGATTCCCGAACTCGAAGAGCGGTTGCGCAACCGCTTCGAGTGGGGCCTCATTGCCGACATTCAGCCACCCGATGTCGAGACGCGGGTGGCCATCGTGCAGAAGAAGGCCGAGTTGGAGCATATCGATCTGCCCCATGACGTCGCCATGTTTCTGGCCACCAATATCGACTCGAACGTGCGCGAACTCGAAGGTTCCCTGACGCGACTGGGTGCGTTCGCTTCGCTTAACAAGTGCGAAATCAGTGTCGACTTCGCCCGTCACCTCCTGCAGCACATCATTCGCGAACGACCGGTTGCCATGACCATCGAACTCATTCAGAAGGTCGTTTGCGAATTCTACCGCCTCCGCCCCGCAGACCTGCGCTCGAAGAAGCGCAGTCGCTCGATCGCCGTGCCCCGCCAGGTCGCGATGTTTCTCTGCCGGAAGCACACCACGGCGTCGTTCCCCACCATCGGCGAGCGCTTCGGCGGGCGTGACCACTCCACGGCTATCCATGCCACGCAGGTGGTCGAGTTACGGTTGAAGGACGATCCAACCTTCCGTGCGACGGTTGAACGCATCGAGCGCATGTTGGAAAAGGGTGAGTGAACGTGGGGAGGAAGTGTGGAGAAATGTGAGGTAGTTGTGGAGAACCCGGTCGCCGCCCCGATTATCTCCCGCCGACACCCCCGCTTCTCCACGGCCAGGGAACGCGGATACCCGCGCCGGCACAGGCTATTCACATTTCCACAGGCCCTACGACGACTACGGTTTCTTTTTTCTCTAATCAAATACAGAAGAAAGAAGGGCGGGTAGAGAGACATGGATTTCTCGATCACGCGCGAAGAGTTGCTGCACGGTTTGCACCTAACGCAGGGGATCGTGGAGCGCCGAACCACCATCCCGATCCTCGCCAACGTACTGCTCGAATCGACCGGCGGGGGCGTCCTGATCGCCGCTACGGATCAGGAAGTGGGAGTGCGGCGACGCTGCAATGCCAAAGTGAAGAAGAAGGGTGCGTTGACGACCAGTGCGCGCAAGCTTTACGAGATCGTTCGCGAATGCCCGGAGGGAGACATCGAACTCCGCACACTGGAGAACAACTGGATCGAGGTGGCGTCCGGCAAGACGATCTTCAAGATAGTGGGTCTCGATCCCAAGGAATTTCCGGCCATGCCCGGGGCACCGACGGGTAAAGATGCGGGAGCGACGGTGGTTCCTGTCGCATTGTTGCGCGAGATGATCGAGCGCACCCAGTTCGCGATGTCCATCGATGATGGCCGTCTCAACCTCAACGGCATTCTTTTCGAGCGACCGGAGGCAGGCAAGTTGCGCCTGGTGGCTACCGACGGCCACCGCCTGAGCATGGTGACCCGACCAGTGGAAGAGTGCCCCGAGGGCGCGGGAGTAATTGTACCCCGCAAAGGGGTTTCCGAGATTTCCAAGGTGATCGAAGGCGGTGACGAACCGATTACGCTCACGATGGCGGATAATCTGGTGCACGCACAGCGCGCCGGGGTAGACCTTTCCATCCGTCTGGTCGAGGGTGAGTTCCCGGATTATCGCCAGGTGGTTCCGGAACGGTCGGAGCGTCGCATGCAGATCGTGGCGGAGGAATTGCTGGCGGCGTTGCGGCGCGTCTCGGTGGTGTCGAGCGAACGCACGCGCGGTGTCAGGATGCAGTTGAACGGGGAGCGCCTCGAGGTCTCGTCGGTGAACCCCGACCTCGGTGAAGCTACCGAGGAGATGTCGGTCGAATACGACGGCGCACCGTTCAGCATCGGGTTCAACGTCAAGTACTTCATCGACGTGCTTGGAGTTCTGGCGCCCGGAACTCATGTGGAAGTCGTCTTCAACGACGAGGTAAGCCCGGCAGTGGTGCGCTGTGAGGGTGACCCGGGGTTCGTCTACGTGATCATGCCGATGCGGTTGTAAAGCGGTATCTTCCGAACGCTACTCAGCGTCCCGGCAACGGCGCCGGCAAGAGTTTTGACAGGGGTCGTAACCGGGGCCAGAAACAGCGCCGCGAAAGCGTTGTAAACCCCTGAATTTTAATGGAATTTAAGTTGTGAGGCGCCTTGTTGTTCGGGACCCGTTCTGCTACCATCCGCGCGTCTTGACGAACGCCTTCTAGCACGGGACTCAGCGTGGAATCTCAGCCAGGTGACGAACAGCAACCCGGGGAATACGGGGCCAGCCAGATCAAGGTTCTCGAGGGGCTCGAGGCGGTTCGCCGGCGCCCCGGTATGTACATCGGGGACACGAGCGAGCGGGGGCTCAATCACTTGGTCTTCGAGGTCGTCGACAACTCGATCGACGAGGCGCTTGCCGGATATTGCGACAAGATATCCGTAACTTTGCGAATCGACGGCAGCGTCACGGTCGACGACAACGGCCGCGGTATACCGGTCGAGATACACCGTGAAGAGGGCGTCTCGGCGGTAGAGGTGGCGCTGACCAAACTCCACGCGGGCAGCAAGTTCGACAAGGAGGCGTACCGCGTTTCGGGCGGCTTGCACGGTGTCGGCGTGTCCGTGGTCAATGCCCTGTCGGAGTTCCTCGAAGTCGAGATCAAGCGCGACGGCAAAGTCTACAGCCAACGCTACCAGCGGGGGAAACCCGACGCGCCGCTGAAGGAAATCGGCACCACCCAGCAGCGCGGTACTAAGGTAACCTTCAAGCCGGACCCGCTCATCTTCGAGCAGGTCGACTTCAGCTTCGACATCCTCTCGCAGCGCCTGCGGGAACTTGCGTTTCTCAATCGCGGCGTGCGCATTGCGATCGACGACCAGCGTTCCGAGAAACAGCACGAGTTCCTGTACGAAGGCGGCATCGAGGAGTTCGTCCGTCATCTGAACCGGACCAAGACGCCGATCCATCACGATGTCGTTTATCTGCGCGGCCAACGCGAGGGGCTCGATGCCGAGGTCGCCATGCAGTGGAACGAGGGGTACACGGAGAGCGTTTACTCCTTTGCCAACAACATCAACACCATCGAGGGCGGCACCCACGTCGTCGGGTTCAAGGCGGCGCTGACACGGACCGTCAATACCTATGCGGCGAGCAGCGGCCTCGTAAAAAAAGACGCCGAAGCTCTGCAGGGAGAGGACATCCGCGAGGGGCTAACGGCCGTCATCAGCGTGAAGGTGCCCGAGCCGCAGTTCGAAGGGCAGACGAAGACCAAGCTCGGCAACAGCGAGGTCAAGCGCCTCGTCGAGACTCTGGTCAACGAGCACCTCGGCAACTACCTGGCGGAGCATCCTACCGATGCCCGCCGAATTGCGGTGAAGGCGCTCGACGCGGCGCGCGTACGCGAGGCAACGCGTAAGGCGAAAGAACTGGCACGACGCAAAGGCGCCCTCGACTCCGGGTCGCTGCCGGGAAAGCTCGCCGATTGCCAAGAACGTGATCCGGCGCGCTCGGAGCTGTTCATCGTCGAGGGGGATTCCGCCGGTGGCTCGGCGAAGCAGGGCCGCGACCGCAGCAATCAGGCGATCCTGCCACTGCGGGGCAAGATACTCAACGTCGAGCGGGCGCGCTTCGATCGCATGATATCGTCCCAGGAAATACGCCTGCTCGTGACCGCACTCGGGACCGGCATCGGCAAGGAGGACCGCGACCTCGGCAAGCTGCGTTACCACACGATCATCATCATGACCGACGCAGACGTCGACGGGTCTCATATCCGCACCCTGCTCCTCACGCTGTTCTACCGCCAGTTCAAGGAGCTCATCGAAAGCGGTCACATCTTCATCGCCCAACCGCCCCTCTACAAAGTCAAGAAGGGCAAGTCCGAACGGTACCTGAAGGACGATGCCGCGATGGAAGACCATCTCATTGCTCTCGGCACCGAGGACATCATCCTGCGTGCCGAGGGCGGCGGCCAGGCGGTCACCGGGCTCCCCCTGAAGAACGTCGTCAAGAAAGTGCTGCGCGTCGAGCGCATTCTCGATCTCGTCGAGCGACACCACAAGAACCGCGAAGTGGTCGCTGCGGTGGTCCGCGATGGCCGTCTCGAAAGCGGCCTGCTGGCCGATCGCGAGGCCTTGCGAAGCGTGGCCGAGGCGATCCGCCAGCGCCTGCAGATATCGGCCCCCGAGCTGGCGCCGCTGCGCATCGACATCGCCGACGATCCGGAGCATGCCTGCGGCAAGCTCGAAGTGCGCAGCCGTATTAACGGCGGTAGCCAGGTGACCGTTATTGACCGGCAGTTTTGCCTCACCCCGGAATTCGAGGAGCTGCGCAGGCTGTTCAACGAACTGCGCGCCCTCGGTCAGCCACCGTTCGTCATCGACAACGGCGACAAGACCAATACCACGCAGACGCTGCGCGAGGCCGTACGCCTCGTCATCGAAGATGCCCGCAAGGGCCTCGACATACAGCGCTACAAGGGCCTCGGCGAGATGAACCCCGAACAGCTCTGGGCGACCACGATGAACCCGGAGACGCGAACCCTGCTCCAGGTCAAGATCGAGGATGCTTACGAGGCGGACCTGATCTTCTCGACCTTGATGGGCGACGAAGTCGAACCGCGCCGCAAGTTCATCGAGGATAACGCCCTTAACGTGCGCAACCTGGACGTCTAGCCCGGTCCCATCGGTACCCACGAATCGGCCGTCGCGAGTCGAAGGTCGAGAGGTGGAAACCTGAGCAACGAAGGAACGCACCCGCCCGCCGCATGGACACGCCGCAGACCACCAATCGCATTCCCGTCAACATCGAGGACGAAATCCGGCAGTCCTTCATGGACTACGCCATGTCCGTCATTATCGCTCGGGCCCTGCCCGACGCGCGTGACGGACTCAAGCCGGTGCACCGGCGCGTGCTCTATGCGATGTACGACCTCGGCAACGACTGGAACCGTGCATATAAGAAGTCGGCTCGCGTCGTCGGCGATGTCATCGGTAAGTATCATCCGCACGGGGACGTCGCCGTCTACGACACCATGGTGCGGATGGCGCAGGATTTCTCCATGCGCTACCCGATCGTCGACGGCCAGGGTAATTTCGGCTCGGTCGATGGCGATCCGCCAGCCGCCATGCGCTACACCGAAGTGCGCATGGCGCGCATGGCCGGCGAGCTGCTCGCCGACCTCGATAAGGAAACCGTCGATTTCGCCCCGAACTACGACGATACCTTACGCGAACCCGTCGTCCTCCCTGCGCGCGTCCCCAACCTCCTCATCAACGGCTCGGCGGGTATCGCCGTCGGCATGGCGACCAACATCCCGCCGCACAATCTCAGCGAGATCGTCGATGCGCTGATCGCCCTGATTGGCAACCCCGGCATCACCATTGACGAGCTCATGGAGCACGTCCCGGGTCCCGACTTCCCCACCGCCGGGTTCATTTATGGCCGCACCCCCATCGCCGAGGCGTACCGCACCGGCAAGGGCATCCTCCAGCTCCGCGCCCGTGCCTCGACCGAAATCGACCGTCGCACCGGCCGCACCTCGATCATCGTCCACGAGATTCCCTACCAGGTGAACAAGGCGCGTCTCATCGAGCGCATCGCGGAATTGGTCAACGAGAAGAAGATCGACGGCATCTCCGACCTTCGCGACGAGTCGGACCGCGACGGCATGCGCATCGTGATCGACCTCAAGCGCGACGCCAATTCCGAGGTGGTGCTGAACCAGCTCTACAAACTGACGCCGATGCAGGAGTCGTTCGGCGTCATCATGCTCGCCATCGTCGACGGTCGGCCCCGGCTGCTCACCCTCAAGGACGCGCTGCAGGTCTTTGTGGCCCACCGCAAGGAGGTTGTCACCCGGCGCACGGTCTACGAACTGCGCAAGGCCGAGGAGCGCCTGCACATCCTGGAAGGCTTGAAGATCGCGCTCGATCACATCGATGCAGTGATCGCTCTTATCCGCCAGGCCCCGGACCCAGCCGCGGCGCGCTCGCAGTTGGTGCAACAGTTCCAGCTCTCGCAGCTCCAGGCCCAGGCCATTCTCGACATGCGACTGCAGCGGCTCACGGGGCTCGAACGCGACAAAATCGTCGAGGAGCACGCCGAGACAGTGAAGCAAATCGCTCGATACCGGGAGATCCTTGCCAACGAGCGCGAGGTGGCCGCCATCATCGTAGCAGAGCTGGAGGAAGTGAAACGGCTCTATGGCGATGCACGGCGCACCGAAATCGTCGCGCAGAGCACCGACCTCTCGATGGAGGACCTGATCGCCGACGAAGACATGGCGGTCACCATCTCGCACGCCGGCTACATCAAACGGAATCCGGTGACCGAGTATCGGGCCCAGCGCCGCGGCGGCCGCGGCAAGATCGGCGCGACGACCCGCGAGGAGGATTTCGTCGAGCATCTCTTCATCGCCTCGACGCACACCTCGATCCTGTTCTTCACTACCAGCGGTAAGGTGTACTGGCTCAAGGTCTACGAGGTACCGCACGCCGGCCGCGCGGCGCGCGGGCGGCCCATCGTCAACCTCCTCAATCTCGCCGCCGACGAGAAGATCTCCGCCTTTCTGCCGGTGCGCGCTTTCGAGACGGGCAAGTACGTCTTCATTGCCACGCGCAACGGGACCGTGAAGAAGACCGATCTGATGGCGTTCTCCAACCCCCGCAAGGCCGGCATCATCGCGATCAGTCTGGAAGAAGGCGACGAGGTGATCGGCGTACGTCTCACCGACGGACAGGAGGAGATCATCCTGTCGACCCGGGAAGGGCAGGCGATTCGCTTCCGCGAATCCGATGTGCGCCCGATGGGACGCGGCGCCGGCGGCGTCCGCGGCATATCGCTCGAGGCGGGCGACAGCGTCGTCGCTGCTGCCGTTCCGGCGGCGAAATGTACGATCCTCAGCGTTGCGGAGAACGGCTACGGTAAGCGTACGGCAGTCGACGAGTACCGCCTCACCTCGCGCGGCGGCAAGGGCGTCATCACCATGCAGACCACGGAAAAGACCGGCAAAGTGGTGGGCGTGCGGATGGTAGCCGACGAAGACGATGCCATGCTGATCACCAATGGGGGCAAGGTGATTCGGACGCCGGTAAAGGGTATCTCGGTCATCGGTCGCAATACTCAGGGGGTCCGCCTCATAGAACTGGCCGAGGGCGAGCGCGTGGTCGCGGTGGCGCGCCTGGCTGAGCGCGACGCGGACGATCCCGAGAACGGAGGAACCGGCGATGAGGGGCAGCCCTGAAACCACCCGCGCGGTATGCGTGGCCGCGGCCATCCTGGTGTGGTGCGGCGTGGCCGCGGCGGCCGAGCCGACCCTGACGGCAACGGCAAACGCCGCGCGGGTCCGTAACGACGCCTGGGTGGCCCCGGTGCGATTGGTGGATACCGAGTGGTGGATCACGGTCGACGGGCGGCGCGGCGCCGAGCCCCTGTCGGCGATCGAGTACCAGGCCCGGTTCGTCGACCCCGAAGGCGACGACCAGCGGCCTAACGTCGGCACGATCGACATCGACCCGGCGAACGGCGACCGGGTCCAGGGCCGCATTGACCTCGTGGTGCCGACGCGCACCGACTACCTGCGGCCCGTGCGAGTGCGGCTGCGCTTGCGCGACGCCGGCAACGGCACCAGCGAGTGGGTCGACGTGAAGTTCCCGGTGCCCGCGACCATCGCACCCGTGGGCGAGGCCCCGGCGGCGGTAGCAGCCCCCGTGCCGGTGGTGAACGAGACTCGCGAAGTGCTCGGTGAGGTCGAAACGGAGGTCGAGGAAGATGCGAGCATCGCCGACGTTCGGCGCGCACTGCTCGTGCAGGCCCGGGCCCGCGGGGCCACCGATGTAGACAATCTGCGCCTCCTCGCCAGCGACGGTAAGCGCAGCAAGTTCGGCGCCGATGCCGTACGGGTGGTCCGTGCCGAGGCGCCGATACCGACCGCAATGCCCCCGGCCGCCCCAGAACTCACACCTGTACGCGACCGGAAGGTCGGTTCCATTACCATGCGGCACGGCCGTTACTGAACCCCGGCCCGCCGGCGCGACAACCCGGCGCCGAATCCCGAGGCTGCCGACTACCCGGCGGCACGTTACGGCTCTTGCCGACGAAAGCCGTCACCGCGTTGTCACGATCCGAGCGTGTCCACCGCACAGCCTGCGGAGTCTTAGTACCTTGGCATGCTGCTTGCGTGGTTACGCCCACATGGCTGGGAACGTGCATCCAGTGCGGTTCCGATGTGGTGTGAGGAGGCGGGAATGAAGGCTCTGGACGGGGTGCCGGAAGACCGGAAACTGGACGAGGCGGCCATGCTCGAGCAGTTCGAAGGCGACCGTGAGCTTCTGCTCGAAATCGTGGGGCTTTTTCTGGAGGACTGCCCGCGTCGCCTGACCGTTGGACGGCGGGCCGTGGCGGCGGGCGATATGGCCACGCTGGTGCGGGTTGCTCACTCCCTGAAAGGGTCGGCGGCGAACTTCGGCGGCAAGGCCGCGAGTGCAGCGGCGCTGGCGGTCGAAACCGCTGCTCTCGCCGGCGACGCGACGGCGGCCGCAGCCGCGTGGGAACGACTTGAAACCGAGATTGCCTGGTTGACCGCAAACCTGGAGCAATGGGACTAAACGCGGCGTGCCAGGCATCTTCATTTCCCAATGACTCCGCGGAGGCGTGCGGCGTAAACGACGTGCGCCCGGTGCTGGCGCGCCGCCTGCGCCTGGGCGCCGCCGTCGCTCTGGCGGCGACGGCGCTGACCGTGCTCGGCGACGGTCATAGCAGTGCCCACAGCCCCAACTGGCTGTTTACCGTTCAGCTTCTACAAGCGCTGTTTCTCCTTGCCGTCTGGCTGTGTATGCGCGCACCGGCTCTGGTGGCGCGTGCATCCACCGTTGCCGTTGTTGCGGTGATCGGCGTTTCGGCAACCCTGGGGGTCACCGGTGTACTGCGAGGGAGTGTCGGCTCCGCGGCCATGCTCCTGCTGTTCACCGTGGTCGGAGCGGCCCTCATATTGCCGTGGGGGCTCCGCCGGCAGGTGCTGGTGGTCACCGGCGCCGGCATCGTCCTGGCGGCATGTGTCTTCGCCATCGGCGGCTCGACGCCGCAACTCTTTAGTCCGGAACTGTTACCCGTAGCGCTGGGATTTTGCGCATCCCTGTATGCAGCGTACGAACTGGAAAGACATCGGCGCGCCGCCAACCGGCACACCCGTGCCCTGCAATTGCGAGATGCCGCCCTCTCGGCGGCGGCCAACGGCATCTTCATCACCGGGCCCGATGGGATCATTCGTTGGGTGAATCCGGCCTTTGCGGATCACATGGGTTACGCCCGCGACGAACTGATCGGGCAAACCCCGGGCGTGTTCGGATCGAGCGACCAGAACCGCGAATTTTTCGAGAAGTTCCGGACGCAGATCGGAGCCGGGAAGGTCTGGCGCGGCGAGATCGTCAATCGCCGCAAGGACGGTACGCAGGTGCCCATGGAAATGACGATCACCCCGGTTCTCGGTCGCAGGGGTGCGATAACCCATTTCGTTGCCGTCGAGCAGGACATCAGCGAACGACTCGCGGCCGAGCAGGCACTGCGCCGGAGCGAACAGCACTTTCGGTCGCTGATTCATAATGCCCCGGACCTGATCACGCTCGTCGATGCCGCAGGAACGATCCAGTACGACAGTCCCGCGATCGAACGTATGCTGGGCTATGCCGTCGGGGAGCGCTACGGCCGCGACGCATTGGCGGGAATCCACACGGACGACCTCGACACCGTACGGGCGGCTTTCATGGCGTTCGCGCAGGAACCGGACGCCACCACCCCGGTGAGCTTCCGTTACCGGCACAAGAACGGTTCCTGGCGTCACCTCGAGGCAGTGGGCCGCAACCTCCTCCACGATGCCGCCGTGGGCGCCCTCGTGATCAACTCCCACGACGCAACCGAGCGCGTGCTGGCGGAGGAAAACCTGGCGCGTGCCAAGGAAGCCGCCGAAACCGCCAACCGGGCCAAGACCGAATTCCTCGCCCGGATGAGTCACGAGATCCACACGCCGCTGAACGCCATTCTCGGAATGACCGAGATTGCCATGACCAGCCCGCTCGCCCCGGAGCCGCGCGAGTGCCTCGAAACGGCGCGCGGTGCCGCACGCGCCCTGGTGGGGCTGGTCGACGACATCCTGGATCTAGCCAAGCTCGAGGCCGGTCAACTGGTGCTCGACCGTTCCACTTTTGCGGTCCGAGAAGAATTGGCGCCGACGGTGCAAATCATGACGGCACGGGCGCGACAACGTGGATTGGCTTTCGACTGGTCTGTCGCGGAGGAGGTGCCGGTCAGCCTGATTGGCGACTCGCGCCGGTTGTCCCAGGTAATGCGGCACATGGTGGGTAATGCCATCAAGTTCACCGAGCATGGCCGGGTCGACGTCTCCATCACCCTGGTCGACGCTGCTCTCGGCTCGGACGATGCGGTCCTCCACGTGCGCGTGCGCGATACCGGCCCGGGCTTCGCACCGGACAAAATCGAGTCGCTGGTAGCGCCGTTCGAAGTCGCCGACAGCTCCAACAGCCGACGATACGGGGGAACGGGGCTCGGCCTGTCGATCGCTCGAGCCCTGATCCACATGATGGGCGGGCGCCTCTGGGTCCAGAGCGAACCCGGCGAAGGGAGCACTTTCCACTTCACCGTGCGCCTGGCCCTACAGCCGGCCACGGCGGTGACCCGCGCTGCCGAACCCGAAAACACCGACCACGACGAGAACGGCTCCGGTCGGCCGGTGCAACCCCTGCGCCTGCTGGTGGTCGAGGACAATCTCGTCAACCAGCGCGTCATGGTGCGTCTTGCGGAACGGCGAGGGCACGCGGCAACGGTAGCCGGAAATGGACGCGAGGCCCTGCAGTGTCTTGCGGAGCAGGCCTTCGACGTCGTGTTAATGGACGTACAGATGCCGGTCATGGACGGCATCGAAGCGACCGTCGCCATACGGGAGAGTGAATCCGAAACGAGCGCGAGAATGCCGATTGTTGCGGTCACCGCGCACGCCATGAAAACCGACGAGGAGCGCTGCCTGGCGGCAGGTATGGACGCCTATGTGGCCAAACCGTTCGACGCCGACCGGTTGTTCTCGCTGGTCGAGCGCCTGGCGAGCGAGGCCGCGCGCCGCCGGGAAGGCGCGGCGGGGTCCGGCGAGCCGGACTGCGGCATGGTGGCGCCGGCACGAAGCCGAGCCTCGGGTTAGCAGCCGACCATTGAGGCCCGAGCCGCAGCGGTGGAGCTGCGTAACGGGATCGAAGTCGGACCGTCGCAATGCTCGCCGGTAGCAGTTTGCCCGCAGCGGTCGATTCTCGACGGTTGACTGCGGACGCGAGCGGTATTGCATCGGGGTCAGGCAATCTCGACCGATGCCCGAATACGTGTCGACCGCGCAGGCGATGTGCTAACGGTAGCGACGGATATGGACACGGGCACGTTTGCTGGATCGGTCCCGCCGATGCATGAACCCGGCGCCGCCGCCGACGGCTATGGAACCCGCGAGTTGCTGGCGCAACGCGTGCGCGCCATGTGCTGGGTGCTGCTTTGCAGTCTGGCCCTCTTCACCGTACGTGACCTGCTGGTGGGCGGTCCGGCGCTCGTACCGCTCCTGCTCCTCAAAGGGTTCCAGATCGGATTGGTGGTCGGACTACTGTACGTGGTGGTGCGAGAGATCTGGCCCTACCGCATGCTCGCGCTGACGGTGGCGGTTTCCGTCCTCCTGGCCTTCAGCACTGCCGTGGCCGGCGTGTTTCGAAACGATCTCGGGACCTGGCCCCTGCTCTACGTTGCCTACATCATGGTTACGGCAACGATGTTCCCATGGGGTCCGCTGCCCCAGGCCATCGTTGGGTTGTCGGGATTGCTGGCGCTGGCGGCCAACGTGTACGGCGTGCAGGGCCACTTTGGGCTGGGGACAGCCCCGGTCGCTGCCGTGCTCGCGGCTTTCGGGATCTCGGTCTATGTCGCCGCGGAGTTCGAGCGCTACAGGGAAGCTCTGGACGAACGCTATCGGGAGTTGGAGGAGAGCGAGCAGCGCCAAAGTGCGGTCGTGCGCGCGGTTCCGGTGACCCTGCACCGCGCCGACGTCCGCGCCGGTCGGGTCGGCGCGGTGTGGTTGAGCGACAACGTGGAGCGGGTCACCGGCTTCAGCCGCGGCGAGTTGCTGCGTCCCGGCGCCGTGGCCTTCTGGGAGTCGCGCCTTCATCCGGACGAACGCGACCGGGTGCGGCGACAACTGATCGACATGCTGAAACACGGGGCGGTGTCCCTGGAGCACCGCTGGCGCTGCGCCGACGGCGATTACCGATGGTTCCTCTACCAGGGCGTCGTGCGGCGCGGCGCCGACGGGTCGGCGGCGGAGGTCGTGGGGAGTTGGCTCGACATCACCGAACGTAAGCGAGTCGAGCAAACGCTGGCGGAAAGCGAGGAGCGCTTGCAACTCGCTCTCCGTGGTTCGAAGGACGGCGTCTGGGATTGGGACATGGCGAGCGGGTCGGTCTACTTCAGCCCACGGTGGACCGCGATGCTGGGCTACGAGCCCGAGGATCTGGTCGGGACCATTCGGACGTGGGAAGGCCTGATCCATCCCGACGACGCAGAGCAGGTCCGTGCCACCTGGCGCGGGCACATGGCCGGCGACGTCCCCTCGTACGAGGCGGAGTATCGGTTGCGGACGAAAGCGGGAGCCTGGCGCTGGGTGCGGGTGCGCGGTCAGGTGATGGCGCGCTCGCCGGAGGGGCGGCCTTTGCGCGCGACGGGCACCCTCGAAGATATCCACGAACGCAAACGCATGGAGGAGGAGTTACAACGGGCCAAGGCCGCTGCGGAGTCCGCCAATCGCGCCAAGAGCCAGTTTCTGGCCAACATGAGTCACGAGATCCGCACGCCGATGAACGCCATCATCGGTATGACCGATCTCACCCTGGATACGCAGCTCACCGCCGAGCAGCACGCGTATCTGGAGATGGTCCGCTCGTCGGCGGATTCGCTGCTAAGGGTGATCAACGACATCCTCGATTTCTCCAAGATCGAAGCCGGTAAACTCTCCCTCGAGTACGTGCCGTTTCACCTCGCCCATCATCTCGACACCACTCTGCAGCCGCTTGGGGTGCGCGCCAGCCAGAAAGGCGTGGCCCTGGTGTGGGACGTGCACCCCGACGTCCCCAGCGAGCTGGTCGGCGACCCGGGACGGCTATGTCAGGTGGTCGTCAATCTCGTCGGCAACGCCATCAAGTTCACCGAACAGGGCGAGGTCACGTTGCGGGTCGACGTCGCCGACGCGCAGCTCCCCGCCGGACCGGCGCCGCCCGGCGCAGAGGAAACCGGGTTCGCCCTCGGCGATGCATACGCGTGGAGGACGCTGCACTTCTCGGTGCGCGACACCGGGCTTGGCATTTCGGAGCACCAGCAGGAACGTATCTTCAGCCCGTTCGAACAGGCCGATGCCTCGACGACGCGCCGGCACGGCGGCACCGGCCTGGGATTGTCGATCTCCTGGCAGCTTGTGCGGATGATGGGCGGGTACATGTGGGTGGAGAGCCAACCTGGGCAGGGCAGTACCTTTCACTTCGTCCTGCCGTTTGCCGTGGCGCCGGCGCACGAGGGCGCCACGCCGGACGTGAGCCGGACATCAGAAGTCGATGCCGACCGTCAGGCAAGAGGCGACGGGGCCTCGGCTGACGGCTTGCGTATCCTCCTGGCGGAGGACAACTTTACGAATCAGCAAGTGGTGCTGAGTTTGCTCGAAAAGCGCGGCCACAGGGTAACGGTGGCGAGCGACGGCCACGAAGTGCTCAAGGCGCTCGCCCGCGCGCAATTCGATGTCGTGCTCATGGACGTACAAATGCCAGGACTCGATGGCATGGAGGCCGCGGCAGCGATCCGGGCGAACGAGGCGCGCAACGGCGGTCACGTGCCCATCGTCGCCGTGACGGCGCATGCAATGAGCGGCGACGCCGACCGGTTTCTGGCGGCGGGCATGGATGCCTATCTCGCCAAGCCGATCGATTCGCGCCGGCTTTTCGAGGTTCTCGATCGTCTCACCGGCCGTCCCGAGAACGCCGTCGGCGGGCGGCAAGCCTGAGCGCGGAGCGGTCGTGGGTGGCGACCGGCGGTCAACCCTGAGGGGGACCGCTCTGGGCCCCGATCCACACTTCCCCGCCCTCGAAATGCTCCTTCTTCCAGATCGGGACGACTTCCTTGAGACGGTCGATGGCATAGTGGCAGGCCGCAAAGGCGTCGGCGCGATGCGCGGCCGACACGGCGATGACCACACTCGCCTCGCCAAGGGCGACCACTCCCAGCCGATGCACGATCGCGATGCGCACGATCGGCCAGCGCTCGTAGCAGGTGGCGGCGATCTTGCGCATCTCCGCCAGCGCCATGGGTTCATAGGCTTCGTACTCGAGGCGGCGGACGCGCCGCCCCGCATTGTGCGCGCGCGTCGTTCCGACGAAAGTCACCGTTGCGCCGCTGGCGGGGTCGGCTACCGCAGCAACGACCCGAGCGACGTCCACCTCGGTGTCGACGATCTCAATCATCGCACCCTCCGCTCACCGGCGGTATCAACGCGATCTCGTCCCCGTCGGACAGGCAATGCGTCCTGCCGACATACTCCTGGTTCACGGCGAACGACAGCGACGCGGCGAATACGCCGAGCGCGGGATGCGCCGCCTGCAACTGGGCCCACAGCGCGGCAACGGTGATGCCCTCGGGAACCTCCAGTTCGCGGGCCGACTCGCCCAGTCGTTCGCGGACGGCGGCAAAAAAGCGCAGGTGTACCTTCATGGCAGTCGCCCTTCACTGGCGCAGTAGTCCTGCCACATGGCCGAGTTCGGGCAAGATCAGGCGAGTCATGGCCAACTCCACCGCGGCGGTCGAGCCCGGCAAGACGAAGATCACGCGTTCGCCGCAGACGCCGGCCGTGGCCCGGCTGAGCATGGCGGCCGCCCCGATGTCGGCAAAACTGAGCATGCGGAAGAGTTCGCCAAAGCCGGGGATTTCCTTCTCGAGCAGCCCGCGCACCGCTTCGTAAGTGGTGTCGCGGCGGGTCAGCCCGGTCCCGCCGTTAACGATAACCGCGACCGCCGCGGGCGGCAGAGCAGCAATGACGGCCCGAATGGCGTCCGGCTCGTCCTTCACCAGGGCGTATGCCTCGACTCGATGCGCGGCGGCCTCGAGAAGCTCGCGAATACGCCGGCCGCTACCGTCGGTTTCCGGGGTGCGCGTGTCGGACACGGTGAGCACGGCGCAGCCGATGTGGGTGGCGTCGTGCCGGCGGTGATGATGATGTGCGCTCATGGCGGGGCGTGCTCACCCTGCGTCGCCGGCGCGAGGTGCACGCCGCGCCACCCGCTCGGCAATCGGCGTCCGCAGCGCCGGGGCCTTGGCCCCACCGTCGGCGCCGATGCGCGCGATCGCCACTGGCGCGGCGCCGTCGAGCCGCGCCAGCAGCTGCCAAGCGTCGTGGAACCTCGCGTACTTCCCGGAGTACGGTCGCTTCGAGTCGGGAAGGTAGAAGGTCTTGCCAGTGCGCGCTGGCCACGGAATCACGTATGCGTTGCGCAGGTTGACGGTGCGGGACCCGAGCGGCACGCAGATGAAGAAATCGCAGTAGCGCGCATCGATCTTGCCGCGATGATGGAAGTTGAAGTTCCAGGCGCGGTAGACGTAGCTGTAGACGCGCTTGCCGAGCCGCACCTGCCGCCTGTAGGAGCTGGGAAATGCCGTGCGCAGGGCTACACGAACCTGCCCGTCAACGAGGAAGTCGTAGCGCGCCAACGGGTCGGCCTCGCAGACGTCGAGCTTCATTCGGCGCAGCCGCGCGAGCACTCTTGCCTTTGGGATGTCGTGGATGCCGGGCCTGTCCATAGCTTGCGAAAACGATTTCCTCTTAGCATGGGCGCGTGTGGCGGACCAAGCCGCACGGCCGAACGCAGGCAGCGATCGTATTTCCGCGCTACGCTATCGATAAGGTCAAGGAGGCCAACGTGAACGAAGCGAGCATTGCGGTGCAGCACGGCAGCATTACCTCGATCACCCTCAATCGCCCGGAGCGGCGCAACGCCCTGTCCCTCGATACGATGACCGCACTCATCGACGCGCTCCACGAGGTCGCGGCGCGGCCGGCGGCGCGAGTCGTCGTTCTCGCCGGCGCCGGACCGGTGTTCTCCGCGGGACACGATCTGCGCGAAATGATCGACGGCGATATCGCTGCCTACCGCCGCATCTTCGACGTTTGCACGCGACTGATGACCACCGTGCAGGAGATCCCGCAGCCGGTCATCGCGCGCGTCCACGGCCTGGCCACCGCGGCAGGTTGTCAGCTCGTGGCGAGCTGCGACCTCGCCGTCGCCGCCGCCTCGGCACGCTTCGCCACCCCGGGCGTGAACATCGGTCTGTTCTGCACCACCCCCATGGTGGCCCTGACCCGAGCCATCGGCCGCAAGCGCGCGCTCGAGATGCTGCTGACCGGAACGGCGATCGACGCGGCCACCGCCGCCGAGTGGGGCCTCGTCAATCGGGTTGTCCCCGACGCCGAACTCGACGCGGCCACCACCACGCTGGCCGAACAGATCGCCCGCGCCAGCACCTTTACAGTCGCCCTGGGCAAGCGGGCGTTCTATGCCCAGATCGACCTCGACCAGTCCAAAGCTTACGCGTACGCAAAAGAGGTCATGAGCATGAACACCCTCGCCGCCGACGCGCAGGAAGGAATGTGTGCCTTCCTCGAGAAACGGCCGCCGGTGTGGAAGGGACGGTGAACTGCCCCGTCCGCCCACCCCGTCCGCCCGGATTTCCCCGGCGTCGTATCCCGGTTCCGCGCGACCCGAAACCGTCCCTTTCGTGACAATTCCATCC
Organism: Candidatus Binatia bacterium; assembly: GCA_023150935.1. Classification (NCBI taxonomy): domain Bacteria; phylum Candidatus Binatota; class Binatia (SeqCode); species Binatia bacterium. The sequence continues at coordinate 55,342 of JAKLJW010000016.1, forward strand.
CGGGGTGGCTCCTTTACGCCGCGATGAAAGGCGCCGGCACCGCCAGGCACACTACCGCAGACCGCGACGAAACTGGCATGTATTCTGCTTATGCGGGTAGGACGAGTCCAGATGGCAGACGCCGGGGCGCTCGATCGGGGGGTTGGGATGGCATTCGAGGTATTGCCGGCCCGCAATCCTGCGGAGTCCCGGCGGGCGCTTCGGACGTCCGGCCGTGGCGTCGTCGATTCACTATTCGCTCCGGCCGACGCCGTGCTTGGGCGGTTGCGAACTCCGCAACGCCTTGCACTCGTCGCCCTGCTGTGTGTCGGGGCCGTCGTCACGTGTTGGTCCCTGGTCGCCAGCGAGCTGGCGCGTACCGCCTCCCGGGTCGACAGCGAACGTCTCGCCAACGAGTACAGCCGCGCGCTCGTGGTGCTGGTCGGTAGACTCGACCACTACGAAACCCTCCTCGCTCTGCGTCGAAGCGGGGATGGACCTGTGCTCGACGCGATTGCCGCCGAGCAGCGAGAGATCGACCGCCTGATGGCCACGATCGGGGCGCTGGATGCGCGGGCGAACGAGAGGCTGGGCACGGCGCCGAAATGGCAGGCCATTGTTCGTGCCTGGAAGACCGCGCAGGCCGATGTGCCGCCCGCCGGTACCGGTCGCCGCGGACAAGAATCTGTACCGGTGCGAGGCAAAGGAGCCGCAACGGCGGTGGACAAGCAGGCGGCTGCCCTCCTGGCCTATTTGCGCGATGCCCCGGCGTTGGCCGAGGCCGGCGTTCTGCAGACCGCACAGGGGGTGGAGATGCTCCTGGCCGCGATCGGCCGTGCCCCCAGCCAGATCGGGGACGCTCAGGCGGTGCTTGCGGGAGCCCGCGCTCGCGGCGCGCTCGGGGCCGACGAAAGAGCGCGCCTCGTTCGCCTGACCGCCTCCATCCGCTCGGCGGCCGACCGATTCGACCGCAATGCCCAGGGATTGTTCCAGGAGAGGCCGGTCCTGCGCGATCAGATCGGCGCCCTCGTGCTCGACTTCTTCATCGCCGCCCACCAGTTCCTCGACGTCGTCGAACAGCAGGTGCTCAAGAGCGGCGACCTGTCCCCCGCTAACACCCACGCGGTAGCCGCCAAAGCCGTCGAGGCTGCGGTTCGCCTTCGGGACGCTCCCGCGGTTCTCGCCGACGGTGCGCTTGCGGCTCGACAGCGAACGGTAGCGCTCAATCACTGGCTCATGGGATTGGCCCTCGGCGGCACCGCCCTGCTGCTCGTATATACGCTGTTCGCCTTTCACCGCAGCGTCAACGGCACCATCGCCAGCCTGCAGCGAGTTGCGCAGCGTCTGCCCCACCTGAACGAGGAATATGCACGGGCCCGCGAGGAAAAGGAGCGCGCGGTCGCCGCCGAGGCGCGCCTCCGCGATAGTGAAGAACGCTTTCGCAGCGCCTTCGACAACGCACCGATCGGCGTGGCCCTCCTGTCGCCGACCGGCAAGTTCCTCCAAGTAAACCGGTCGCTCTGTTCTCTCCTCGGTTATGCCCCCGACGAGCTGCTCGGCAAAAGCGTTAACCAGATTACCCACCGCGACGACATCGATCAGGATCGGTTGCAGCAGCAGCAGATGCTGGCCGGCGAGATTGCCCACTGCCGAATGGAGGAGCGCTATATCGACAACGCCGGCGAGCCGGTCTGGGTCCTGCGCAGCGTGTCGCTGGTGCGCGACGCCAACGAGGTTCCCATGCACTTCATCGTGCAGGTCGAAGACATCGGCCAACGCAAGGCCGCCGAAGCCGAAATGCAGCGCGCCAAGGAAGCGGCCGAGGCCGCCAGCCGCGCCAAGGGCGATTTCCTGGCCACGATGAGCCACGAGTTGCGGACGCCCATGAACGGCATCATCGGCATGGCCGGCCTGTTACTGGACACGGAAATGAACTCCGAACAGCACGAGTACGCGGAGACCGTGCGCGACTCCGCCGAGGCCCTCCTGACCATCGTCAACGACATCCTCGACTTCTCCAAGATCGAGGCCGGCCGCATCGAACTGGAGCACGTCGACTTCGACCTGCGATCGACCGTCGACGACGTCATCGACCTGCTCGCCGGACAGGCGCGCGGCAAGGGCCTGCGCTTGAGTGCCAGTGCCGCACAAGGCATTCCGGCGCTGGTTCGCGGCGACCCCGGCCGTGTGCGGCAGATCCTGCTCAACCTCATCGGCAACGCCGTGAAGTTCACCAATAGCGGCTCCGTATCCGTGGAAGTCGGTGTCAATCCCGCGGCATCCGACCGTGAACGGCCAGCGACGAAGGACGACCAGCCGCCGCCGGCCGGCGACACGCCACGGCCGGCTGCCGGGGTCGCCATTCGCTTCACGGTCCGCGACACCGGCATCGGCATTTCCCCGGAAGCTCAGCAGCGGCTGTTCCAGTCGTTCTCCCAGGCGGATGCGTCGACGACCCGGAAATACGGCGGCACCGGGCTCGGGCTGGCGATATCGCGCCGACTCGCCGAATTGATGGGCGGTAGCGTTGGGGTCGACAGCGTCGTCGGCAAAGGAAGTACGTTCTGGTTCACGGTGCCGTTCGAACCGCCGGCAAATGCGCAGCGCCCACAGGCGCACAGCCGCCCGACGCGGGGCGAGCGATCGGACCCCATCGGCACCACCACCGAGGCCCTCCTGAGTTCGCGCATTCTGGTTGCCGAAGACAACGCCGTTAATCAGAAACTAACGGTCCGCATGCTGGAAAAGCTCGGCTACCGCGCCGACGTGGTAGCCAATGGTATCGAAGCCGTGGAGGCGATCGGCCGGATCTCGTATGCGCTGGTCCTGATGGACTGCCACATGCCGGAGATGGACGGCTTCCAGGCCACCGCGGAGATCAGGCGCCGGCAGGGTACCGACCGCTGCATCCCTATCGTCGCGCTGACTGCCAGCGCCATGCAGGGCGATCGCGACATCTGCATCGCGGCCGGCATGGACGATTACCTTTCGAAGCCGGTCAGACTCGCCGACCTCGACGAGTGCCTGCGGCGCTGGCTCGCCGCGAGCCAGACGCAGGCTTCAATCCCGACGCCCCCGCCCTCGGTTGCGGAAGCGGCGGCGTGATCGACGGTAACCGGGCACGGAAGTCTGAGGCCCTGCGATATCGAGGTCGAGCCCCCAACCCCCACGCGCTTCACACTCGTTTACGAGCCGCCGAACCCGCCGGCGGGTACTCTATGCTGCCGCGCGCGGCCGTCGCCTCTCCGACCGGCACCGTCGGTAACCAGAGGGCTTCCGCCGCGCGCCAGGCCTCGACCTGGCGTTCGGCGGCCTCCGCGCGCGCCCGATCCAGGCCGCCATCGCGTTGCCAGTACACGGTCTGCGACGGGAAGGCGAAACCGGATCCGCCGGTACTCACGACTTCCATGATGCGCAGATAGATATCCTCGCGAATGGCGAGGAATTCGTCGAAGTCGGTGGTCAGCACGTAGGCGAAGATCTCGATGTCGAGCGAGTGCGGGCCGAAACCGACGAAACGAACGCGCGCCGGCTGCGGGTCGAGCTTGGGGTGCGCAAGCAGCAGGCGCTTGATTTCGACGAGCACAAAGCGGAGCTGGTCCGGCGACGTCTCGTACCGCAACCCGATCGTGGCGATCAAACGGATGCGATCGCGCTGGCTGAAGTTTTCGATCTCCAGCGAAGAGAACTGCGCGTTGGGTACCGACACCACGGTGCGGTCGAGCGTGCGCACGCGGGTGGAGCGCAGGCCAACCTCCTCCACGGTGCCCGACCACGAGCCGAAGCGGCAGAAATCGCCGACGCGCACCGGTTGGTCGGTGATGATGGTGACGCTGCCGAAGACGTGCTCGACGGTCTTCTGGGCCGCCAGAGCCACCGCCAGACCACCGATTCCCAGACCGGCAATCAGACTGCTGACGTCGTACCCGATGTTCTGCAGTACGGCGAGAACGGCCATGACCACGACGAAGCCCTTCGACGTTCGGCGCACGAGCGGAATCAACGAGGCGATGTGCTTGCGAGGGCCCACGTAGCGTTCTTCGGCCATGTGCGCGGCGACATCGACCACCCGCACCAGTACCCAGGTGAACGCCGCCAGCAGCAGCAGGTCGGTAATCGCCGTGATCACGCGTTGGGCGGAGAAGGAAAACGCCAGTAGCGCGGTGCCCATGCGGAAGAGCGCCACCCCCACGAGGAGGCGGACCGGGCCGCGGACGACCTCCCACACGCGGTCGTCTTTGCGCGTTTCGGTGCGCGCGACGATCGCCTTGACGATGACGTGCAACAACTGCGACAGCACGAGGGCGAGCACGGTCACGGTCACCATCAGCACCAGCAAGCCGATCCATTCCCAGACCGGGACGCGCCACAGGCGCTTTTCGACCATCCACGCGGGGAGGCGCTCGCCGACGGGGCCGTAACCGAACTCGTCGTACAAACCCGGGATCTTGGCGACGGTCGCCTGCGACAGCTTCCAGATCGCCGCGCCGTTCTCGCCCGGTACGCGCTCGATTTCGACCGTTACGGGAGCCTTCGCCGTCTGAATCGTTCCAACGAGGTCCCGCCTCGCGCTCAACCCGTCATCGCGCGCGCCGGCGGGGTCGTCGCTGAGTTGCTCCGGGTCGACCCAGAGAGCCCGATCCAGGACGTGACACATCTGTCGGGCGAGCCGCTGGCCTTCGGTCTCGCGTTCGACCGCCGCCACGCGACGCAGATCGAGGTACTCCGTGGCGCGAACGTAATCGCCGGCCCAGCACGCTTCGAGGAAGCCGGTAACGGCGGTTCGCGGTGCGACCCTCTTGAAGGTCGCGTCGATCGCCGGTGTAGCCGTAGCCGGCGGCGGCGGGGCGGCCGGCGGCGGTTCCTCCTGCGCGTGAGTCGGGCCGGCCGATTGCAGTAACCCGACGAGCAGACCGCCGAGCGCGAAACGACGGCGCCAGGACCTCTTGCGCACCACGTTTGACATGTCGTCCTCCGAGTGGGGCGAACCGACCGGGCACGCGCCGCCGTGCGCCGCGCAACCGTACCGTCGCCCGTGGGTATGCAAATCCGTCGTCTAGCGCAGATAAGCGGCCCGGGCCACACCCGCCCGGGTTGCGTTGACTGCGCGCGCCCCCGACCCTAGAAACTGCGCCATGCTCACCATCGACGACTTCCGCAAGCTCGACTTGCGTATCGCCACGATCACCGCCGCCGAACCGCACCCGAACGCGGACCGGTTGCTGGTGTTGCAGATCGACCTCGGCACCGAACGGCGCCAGCTCGTCGCCGGTATTCGCGCGCACTACGAGCCACAGGCGCTGGTCGGCAAGCAGATCGTGGTCGTCGCCAACCTCGAGCCCGCGAGCCTGCGGGGAGTGCAGAGTCAGGGCATGTTGCTCGCCGCATCGGACGGCGAGGGCAGGCTTGCCGTGGTCACACCCGAGCGGCCGGTGGCTCCGGGGGCGGCGGTGAAGTAGTCGGGCCGGACGATTCGACTTCGACGGCGGGTTTGGCCGGCCGTTCGTACAGCCCGACGTAGCGCGCCACCATCAGGTACTTCTTGAAGAAGCGGTTGGTTTGCTCTTCATGGGGGCTGACCGTGCTGCGATCGACGGGATCGAAGAAACAAGTGGGGTCGCTCTCCATGACGTCGCCGGTGTGGAAGTACGCCATCGCCCGGCAGCCGCCGCAGGTGAACTGGTAGCGGCAGTTGCCGCACTTGCCCTTCAACCGGCGGCGGTCGAGTAGATTGGCGAACAACTCGCTTTCGTTGACGATCCGATCCAACGGCCGGTCGCGAACGTTACCCGCCGACACGACGTCGAGCAGCACCGGACAGGCGGAGACGTCGCCTTCCGCATTGATGGTCAGCCAGGTGCCCACCCAGCAGCCGATCGGCGGGTTGTGCGGTACGGTGCCGTTGCGCACGCCGCCCGAGACCTCGGCATGCAGTTCGGGCGAGAGAAAGAACGGGGTGTAGCTGACGTATCCGTTGACGTGGCGGCGCAGTGCGGGATGGAACTTGCGTTCGAGATCTTCGCGATCGAAGCCGTGGGACACGAAGTACTCGTGACCCGAGCCGCGGGCAACCAGGGGCGAACGGTTGTACGAGATGCGCCGTTTGACCAGGTAGTCGATGGTGCGCTCGAAGCTGTCGGCGTTGTGCTTGCCGATGGTCACGATGACGTGCCGGTCGATGTCGAGTTCGTCGCACAACTCCAGCACCTCGATGGTACGGTCAGGACCCGCATGGCGCGTCTCGGCGTTGTGGTCGTCGATGGAGTTGAGTCCGAGGGCAAGGGTGACATGACCGTAGGTGGCTTCCTTGATGGCTTGCAGGCGCTCGCGGGTGACCAGTTCGCCGTTCGTGCAGAGCTTGCACTGGTAACCGAGGTCGACGGTCAGCCGCATGAGGTCAAGGGCGTCCTTGCGCAACAGGAACTCGCCGCCGCTCCAGCCGATGGCCTTGGCGCCGACCTTCTTCGCCGGTCGCAGCACGAGGTCGCGGATCTCGTCGTAGGTTAGCTCGCTGCGCCGACTGCGGCGGACTCGTTCCGCGTCGTTGCTGCCGGTCATGCACGCCTGGCACTGCAAATTGCACAGACGCGTCGCCTCGAAGTAAATCGCGGGAAACCGATACGGAGCATGCTGCGTGGTCACCGGGGCCCCTCCCATGGCGCCCCTCTAGGTACCAAATTGGCGGCAGCGGGCAAGAGCCAAGAGTCGGCTGCATCCCGAGGCGGTCTCCAGCCGGGACCGCTCTGACCGGACACGGCAGTTGACCCGGAGGTGGAACGTGCGCTCCGCGCGCGCTCCGCTCCGCGCGCTCGCCGCGCCACTTTCGGCGGGACCCGAGTCCGTGGCGGCGGCTGTCGTGCGGCCGGTGCCTGGTTGGCTCCCCGAAGCGACTCACGCCGCTGGCGCGGCCGTGACCTCGGCTGAGAGCGGCCGCTCCCGGCACCGTTCCAGCGCTGCGCGCAGATCTTCAGTGCGGACCGGTTTGGCAATGTAGTCGTCCATGCCGGCATCGAGGCAGCGCTCGCGATCGCCCTGCATGGCATCGGCGGTCATGGCGATGATGTACGGGCGCGCGTTTGGCGCGTGGCGCCGCACGATGCGGCGCGTTGCCTCGAGGCCGTCCAACTCCGGCATCTGCACGTCCATGAAAACCACGTCGTACGGTTGGCGGCGTACCGCCTCGATCGCCTCCAGGCCGTTAGCGGCGACGTCCGCTCGGTAGCCGAGGCGGCTCAGGATGCTGAGCGCGACCTTCTGGTTCACCACGTTGTCCTCGGCGACCAGGATGCGCAGGGGCGCCAGCGGTGCCAACTCGGGATCGACCGGCGGTGGCGCTGGCGCTGGCGCGGACTTCGCGTCGGAGCGATCGAAGATACCGGACAGCGCGTCGTGGAGGACCGACGGTTTCACCGGTTTGCTCAGGAAGGCGGCGACCTCGGGGGGCGGCGCGCCGTTGCCCTGACGCATCATGGCGGCCTGTTCGCCGACCGAGCTCAGCATCACCAGCGGGAGAGAGGCGGCGTCGCGCAGGGTGCGGATCTCCGCCGCCAATGTCAGCCCGTCCATCCCCGGCATTTGCACGTCGAGCAACCCGACGTCGAACTCCTCGCCGTCCCGGATCCAATCGAGCGCCTCCGGTCCCGAGGCGGCGGCCAACGGCCGCATCCCCCATGCGCGCGCCTGCTGCGTCAGCAACCGGCGATTGGTTTCATTGTCGTCGACGACGAGCAGGCGCCGCCCGGCGAGGAGTTGTTCCGCCGCGCGCCAACCGACGCGGGGCACGATCGCGGCGGCCTCGGCGACTACGGTGAAATGAAACGTCGAGCCGATACCTTCCTCGCTCTCGACCCACATCGTACCGCCCATGAGCTCGCTGAGCTGCTTGCTGATTGCCAGGCCCAGCCCCGTGCCGCCGAACCGCCGGCTGATCGAGCCATCGACCTGACTGAACGACCGGAACAACCTTTCCATCCGGTCCCGCGGGATGCCGATGCCCGTGTCCTGCACGGCGACATGGACTCGATGATGCTTGCCGGCCAGGGCTTCGGCGTCGACGCGGACGACCACTTCGCCCGTGGCGGTAAACTTCACCGCGTTGCTGAGCAGGTTGACGAGGATCTGCCGAATGCGCGTGGCATCGCCGATCAGTGCTGCCGGCGTGGTGTCGGCGATGAAGTGGACGAGTTCCAGTCCCTTGGCGGCCGTGGCGCCGGCCATCAGGTCGAGCGCCTGCTCGACGCAGGGACGCAGCTCGAACGGCTGGCGTTCGAGTTCGAGCTTGCCCGCTTCGATCTTGCTGAAGTCCAGAATGTCGTTGATGATCACCAGCAGGGTTTCGCCGCCGTTGCGGACCGTCTCGGCGTACTCGCGCTGGAGTGGGGAGAGCTCGGTGTCGAGGAGCAGGCCCGTCATACCGATGACCGCGTTCATCGGCGTGCGGATCTCGTGACTCATGTTGGCAACGAACTCAGACTTCAGCCGGGTCGCCTCCAGGGCCTGATCTCGCGCCGCGACCAGCTCGGCGTTAGTCTCCCGCAACTGGTCCAACCGCCGCTGAGCCAGTCCGAGCGCCCAGCGTCGCGATCCGTCGTGAAAGAATGCCAGGAGTGCGATGAACAGGATGACCCCGGTCGAGCCCGCCATCTGGAACCAACGATTCTGCTCGACCGTCAGCGGCTCGGGGAACGGGTAGTGCGCCTGATCGAGGGCGAAGAACACGATTCCCTCCACGACAACGATCGCCGCGCAAGTCGCACCCAGGCGCCAGCCAACCAGGAAGGTGGCCAGCAGCGGGATGATCGGGTTCCACAGCAGCGACGCCGCCTCGAAGCCGCCGTTGTGGTACGCCATGAAGGCGAGGAAAAACGTCAGCTCCAGACAGAAAAGCGTGCCGGTGAACTCGATCGAACGGGTGCGGCGCAACAGGAAGGGGTTGGCGACGAGCAACGGAGAGCCGACCAGAAAGGCCCACGCGGTAGGGCTCATCCCCTGCATCGCGTAGGTCACCGCCAGAAAATAGAGGGCAAAGAACGCGATTGCGAAGCTGGCGAGCACGAGCACGCGGCCGCGGCGCTCGAACTCGTGTTCGTCGTCGTCGCCGGCGACGATGAACCAATTGAGCACCGCCGACACTCGGGTCGATCCGGAGTATCGCCGCGGGCGTTCCCCCGCATCGGGATCGGAACACCGCGTCGGACCCGTCTCGGTGGTCGTGCGGTCGCCGGATTCCGGGGCGCAGGACACGGTCCTTAACCGAGCATCTGCCATGCCAGCCCGTTGCAGGCTACGGGATCGCCACGGCGAGCGGCCGAGCCGCACCCGGGCGTCAATCGTATGACAGCCTGAAGCCGGCCGTCGCGTTGCCGCCACACGGCACGGGGCGGATCGCGGCCGTGGCGACGGGCAGTCGGCAGCTTTGCGGTGGGAGGTGTTTCGTGACGTACGGGCGGCGGCGGAGTCGACGGGCTTGATTCTTTGCGGTCGAGGCGGTCCTGGCGCGGGCTGCCGCTCGCAACCCAAAGCGAACAACCAGCCCGTTCGCCCCTGCCGAGCCTGTCCCTCGATACGCGCCAGAGCCCTTCGATACGCCGATTGAGAAGACATCGGCTACTCAGGGCGATCGGGTCATCGAGAAGGCGCTACTCGGGACGAACGGGAAGGCACTGCCGCTCCATGTCCTGAAGATTTCTTCGCGTTCCGACCGGGTAACGACCCGCCGCTTACATCTCGAAGAGGATTTAGGATCTGAGCCCCTTCGTGGCTCAGTATCGTGTGAAGGCGCCGTCCGGCGGGGGCGGCCATGTCAGCCGACCGCGGCATACCGTGGCCACGACCTCGAACCCTGCATCCAGCACCGCGATATCCGCGGTGCGCCCTTCCGCAATCGCGCCGGCGTCGACTTCGTCGATCACGCGGGCCGGCGCCGTCGACGCCGCCGTCAGTACTTGCGCCGGCGACAAGCCCGGCAACCAGCGACGCACATTGCGGACGGCCTCGTCGAGACCGAGGCAGCTCCCGGCGAGCGGTCCGCCGGCGCCGAGACGCACGGTGCCGCCCGCGACCACACAGCGCGCACCGAACATCTCGTACGCGCCCTCAGGCATGCCCAGCGCGCCTACAGCGTCGCTGACGAGGATCACCCTGCCCGGCGGTTTGCAGCGAAACGCCAGGTCCACCAGACGCGGCGCGACATGGTGCCCGTCGCAGACAAGTTCGACCGAGAGACCGTCCTCCGTCAGGGCGACACCGACAATGCCCGGTTCGCGGTGGTGCAACCCGCGCATACCGTTGAACAGGTGGGTGACATGAGTGGCACCCGCCGCCATCGCGGCCGCCACTTCCGCCGCCGTCGCATCGGAGTGACCCAGGGACACCGCGATGCCGCGTGCGCGTGCCGCGGCTACGAATGCCGCCGCGCCGGGGAGTTCGGGTGCGAGAGTAATCAGGCGAATACGCCCGCCGGACAGATCCTGCAAAGCGTCGATCTCCTCGATTGACGCCGGACGCATCTCGCCGGCGTCCTGGGCTCCGGCGCAGCGTCGATTGAGGTAGGGACCTTCGAGGTGGATGCCAAGGATACGCGCCCCGGAGACCTTATCGGCCGCCACGGCGACCGCTTCGACGGCGGCCCGCAACGGCGCCGGCGCCAGGGTGGCAATCGTCGCCAGACACGCCGTCACCCCGTAACGCGGCAGCGCCGCCGCGATCGCCGCTACCGCTGCCGGGTCGCCGGCTTCGAACATCGCTCCGCCGGCGCCGTGGACGTGAATGTCCACGTACCCGGGTACCACCAACGCCCCCGCCGCATCGAAGACCGCGGCGCCGCTCGCCGCCAGCCCGGCACCGATCCGCTCGAAGTACCCGTCGACGATGCGTACGTCCGTCGCGGGGAAGAAGCCCGTGGGCAGGAGAACGTTGCCGTTGCGGACGAGCAGGGAATTCATCCAATCCCTCGCGCTGGGGCGCCGGCCAGGGCTGTCCGGGTGCCGGAAGTTCGCGGGGTGCCTGTTCGTCGGCTGTATCACGCCTTGCTGCGGCGCGACCTCGGGCCGGCGCCGTAGTCGCCGAAGGGCGCGTCCCGCTCGCCCACGGCTGCGCGGAACCCGTGCTCGGCGGCGAGCTTGACGAAGTCGAGGCCTTCTTGCGTGTGGCGTGCCACGCCGTCGAACAGGATGGCCAGCGTCCGCACCGACTGGAGGCCCATGTTCTCGGCGGTCTGGTTCGCGTAGAGCTTCATCATCTGCAACTGGTTCAACGGCAACCGCGCCATGCGCTGCGCCAGCCCGAAGGCGTGCGAGTGCAGCCGCTCCTCGGGAACCGTTTCGAGAATCAAGCCGATGCGCGCCGCTTCCTGCGCCGGGATCTCGTCGCCCGTGAACAGGTAACGCTTCGCCTTCTCGAATCCGATCCGATAGATCCACATCGGCGTTGTCGGCACACCCCACAGACGCGCCGTCGGGTAGCCGAACACGGCGTTGTCGGCGGCGACGATCAGGTCGGACCACAGCACGAGGTCGGTACCGCCGCAGATGCACCAGCCCTGCACTGCCGCGATCGACGGCTTCGAGCAGTACCAGAGCTTCTGGTACACCGCGACGAAGCGCGACATCATCTGATAGTCGGCCGCGGAGTCCCAGATGCGCTCGCGCCCCTCCTCCTTCGCTTGCGCGGCGGTGGACCAGTCGAGCCCGTAACCGGCGCAAAACGCGGGTCCCTACGCGCGCAGCAGCAGCACGCGCACCTCCGGGTCGGCGTCGGCGGCATCGATGGCAGCGCCCAGGTCCGCCGCCAACTGCGGCGTGATCGTGTTGTACTCGGCCGCCCGCGTCAGGACGATCGTACGGACGCCGTCCTCGGTCTGCGTGCGCAGCGTCTCCGACATGACCGGTCCTCCCTGCACGCTAGCGGCGCCGCCTTACCGTTCCCGGCGGCGGCGCTCCGCTTCCATTGCCGCTTGCTGCGGGGTGAGCACGAGGGAGCTGCGCGCCTCCTCGGCCGCGCGCCGGTTCTCGGCCTGCCACATGCCGAGAATCGACATCTGCGCCAACTCCTCGCAGAACGGCACGGCGCTTCCGCCGCGCGTGCTGGCGGCGAGCGCCAGCGCGGCCGCGTAGGCACTGCGGGCGCGTTCGGGACGGCCGGTCATATCGAAGAAGTACGCCATCTCTTCCAAACGCCGCACCCAACTCGCCTGCCGCTCGCCTCCGAACAGCTCCTCGGTGGCGCGCTTGACGATGGCGACGAAACGGTCGCGCTGCTGCAACTCGTTCAGCACCAGCGGGCTGTCGCGCACGCTGTCCATCTCGGCGAGGTACGGCGCGATGACGTCGGGGCCGAGTATCCACGTGCGCAGCTCCGGTTCGTCGAGCAACGCCGGCGACTCGATCAGCGCCCGCGCGTCGTCCCGCACCGCATCGGCATCGAGACGGTGGCGGATCGGCGGCACGGCCTCGGCGGGCGGCGGTTGGGTGGTTAGCTGCCGGCGCAACGCCGCGTAGTCGCCGCTCAGCGCATGGCCGCGTTCCTGCACCCACCGCTGCCCCCGCCAGATGACGAAGTCGCAGTAGTGCCAGTCGGCCTCGACCATGCGCAGGTCGTGGTGCGCGCGCAATTCGTCGCGCGCCTCGCGCAAGCTCTTTCGAGTGGTCTCCGTCAGGCCCACGTCGCGCAGACCCTCGGGGTCATTGACGACGCTGAACAGGTGCAGAATGCCCCCCGGCACCGCGCGCACCAACCAGACGAGTTGATCGCCGGCGCCGTCGACCGGGGACAGGTACCCCTCGATCGCCGGGGCGGCGATTGCCGGTCGCGGGGTCTGGACGGGCGGCTCCGCCGCCGGCACGGCGACACCACGTTGACTCAGCCGATACAGCGAGCGCCGCACTTCCTTGTGGAGCAGGCGATCCGCGCGACTGCGTTCCAGCGCCAGCAAAGCCTCGACACTTGCCGGTTCCGTCAGGGCGCCGAGACGCGCCGCGATGGCCAGGTCCGCCGCCGCGTCGCGGCCGGCTACCTCCTGCAACGCCGCCACACCCGCGTCGGGTGCGACGCCCCATTCCCGTAGCCGCTGCTCCCCGGCCCGCAGCGCCGACTCGCGGTCCGCCATGGCACTATGCCGCCGGCGTGGCGGCGGCGGTGGGCGTCCCGGCCGGCGCCGTCGCTGCCGGAGCGCGGGGTAACAGCGCCAGTTTCGGGGACACGTGTTTCTTTATCCACTGCTCGTCCCACCACTCGATGGGATCGACGTGCACGCCGTAGAGCAGCGTCGAGTAGTGCAGGTGGTCGCCGCCGGCCAGACCGGTCTCGCCGGTCTGCCCGAGCGACTGCCCCTTGCTCACCCGGTCCCCCGCCTTGACCGCAATCGTGCTCAAATGGGCGTACAGCGTGAACACCCCGAGACCATGATCGACGATCACCGTGTTGCCGTAAATGCCGAGGTCGCCGGCAAACACGACCATGCCGTTTTGCGCCGCGTCGACCGGGCTGTTCTTCAACGAGGCGAGGTCGAAACCCAGATGCGTCTGCCGGTCGATGGTCTCGCTCTTGTAGACGTAGGCTCGCCGATCGGCGAACGCGCTGAGCGGCGCCGCGTTGGTCTGCCGCAAGAAGACACCATCCCACAGAGGTTCGGGCGCCGACTTCGCGGTCAACGACTTGATCTTCGCCTCGCTACGGCGCCGTAATTCGCCATTGATGAAGAGATAGCCCTGAACGAGATCCGTCGACGGCGGGATGCCGTTGTTGCGTTCGATCTCCGGTACCTTGCGGGCGAGGAAGGCATCGTCGATGGCAAGGGTGCGTTCGGGGAACTTGCGCGGTTTGACGAGAATCGGGAGAGCGACCTCTCGCCGGTTGCCGGCCGCGTCGCGGGCCACCACCGCCGGCTGCACGTCCGCATCTAGATCCTGCGGCACGGCAAAGAACGTCACGGCAACCGCCGGGTCGGCGAAATAGCCGGTCGTGGCCGGAAAGAAGTACGGACCGACCTCGACGCCGCTGTTCGCGGTGTCCGTCGACTGCCGGAAGATGGCCAGTTCCATGCCGCCGAGGCGGCTGTTGTGCTGCGTGGTCAGCAGCTCGACTTGCGGCGGCGTGCGATCGATCGTGACCGTTTTGGACAACGCGGGGGCGTTGCTGCCGAAGCCCCAGCCGTACGTGTCGACGCTGACTTCGAGGGTTGCCGCGCCTTCCGGCGCCTGCAACGCGAGCAGATCGGGTTCGATGCGGATACGCTTCTCGGCCAGTTCGCTGCCGCGCCAGGAAGTCGCCGGGTAGGCTTCCCTGAATAGTTCGTACGCGGAACCGCCGGCATTGAGCCGCACGGCGATTTCACGGAGACCGGGTCCGTCGGTTCTTACATCGAACTCGATGGGTGCGCGGTTGCCGATGTGGTCGCTCAACGCCACCGGAGCGATCGTCGGTGCCCGCCGATCAAACTTGAGCCACCAGAGCGCGCCGGCGGCCGCCACCAGCGCCATCCCCAACACGATGCCGACGAACCGCATCAGCCCCACCCACCGCATGTACCCATGACGCGTTCGTTATCTGCCCCGCTGTAGGGCAAGTCAAGAAAGGGTGCCCCCTGCGGCGTAGGGGCAACCCCCCGTGGTTGCCCCGCCAGCGATGCCCCCCGGCGTAGGGGCAACCCCCCGTGGTTGCCCCCGTCCGCAGACCGTTACTGTCCCGCGAACACCCGCTGCGCGGCGGCGACCGCCGTGCCCGCTTCGAGTGTGTAGCCCGAAGATGGCAGGACGCGCTCGAGTGCGCTCAGCAACAGCAAGACGCTGGCGGCGGTGCTCGACTCGCCCATGAGGCCGATGCGCCAGGTCCTGCCTTTCAACGGGCCCAGACCGCCGCCGATCTCGATGCCGAAGTCCGCCAGCAATGTGCCGCGTACGCGCGCGTCGTCGACGCCGTCCGGGATGCGCACGCTGTTCAGTGTCCAGAGCTGGCGATGTTCCTGCGCGGCGATTGTCAGGCCGATCGCTGCCAGGCCGGCCTTCAGCGCCAGGTGATTGCGTTGGTGGCGTGCCCAGCGCCGCTCCAGGCCCTCGGTTTCGATCAGCCGCAGGGCTTCGTACAGGGCGTAGTTCATGTTGATGGGCGCGGTGTGGTGGTAGACGCGTTCGGCGCCCCAGTACTGCGCGATCATCGTCAGATCGAGATACCAGCTCTGCACTTTCGTCGAGCGCGCCCTGATCGCCGCTACGGCGCGGTCGCTGAACGTGATCGGGGACAGGCCGGGCGGACAGCTCAGGCACTTCTGGGTGCCGCTGTAACAGGCGTCGATCTGCCAGCCGTCGACGTCAACTGGACAGCCGGCAAGCGACGTCACCGTGTCGACGACGAGCAGCGCGCCGGCGGCGTGCGCGAGTTTTGAGATCTCCTCGATCGGCTGACACACGCCGGTCGACGTTTCGGCGTGCACCACGGCTACGAGTTTCGGTTTGCGGCAGCGCTGTAGAGCGGCGGCGACGTCGGCGGGTTCGACGATACGGCCCCACGGGGCCTCGACCGGTACCAGGGTCGCGCCGCAGCGACCGACGATGTCCGCCATGCGGGTGCCGAACACGCCATTGACGCACACGACCGCTTCGTCGCCGGGCTCGAGGAGATTGACGAAGCACGCCTCCATGCCGGCGCTGCCGGTGCCGGAGATCGGGATGGTCAGCTCGTTGCGCGTCTGGAACAGGAAGCGCAGCAAGCGCTTGGTCTCTTCCATGATGCGCAGGAACTCCGGGTCGAGATGGCCGACGAGCGGCACGCTCATGGCGCGCAACACGCGCGGGTGCACCATGCTCGGACCGGGCCCGAGCAGCACGCGGGCGGGCGGTTCCAACGGAGGCGAGGTGGTCATCGCGAGAGCGCATATCGGCGCGACCGGGCACTGTCAACGGACGGCGTCGCACGGCGGTCCAATCCGTACCTCGCTTCCTCGACCTTGCGTCTAAGGAGCGGATGCAAGCCGGCGCGAGCCTATGCGGTGCGAACCGGCCAGCGCGGATTGTTCATGAACTCTCCCGTGCCTCGATACGCGCCGAAAAAAACGGCGCTACTCGGCACGAACGGAAACCGCCTGCACTGGAAGAGATCGACCCGTTCGCCCCGAGTAGGACCCGTCTTTTCAGGGACCGTATCGAGGGGTCGCGTCAGGTTCACGAATAATCCGGGCCGGGCGATGCAGTGGGCGTGGCCGCGCCCGGAGAGCAGGCCCCGGTTTGATCCTGTCCGGGTCTGCAACCATAATGTGCGCCGCGGGTTCGAGAGACCCGAGGTCTGCCACGCGCCGCCCGCCGCCACACAACGACGATGCTCAGCCCCGGACTGCTCGACGACATTCGCGCCATCGTCGGGGCCGACGCTGTCATTACCCGCCCCAACGAGCTGCGGGTGTACGAGTGCGACGGCTGGACCCTGGAGAAGTCGGCGCCCGAGGTCGTTGTCCTGCCCGCATCGACCGGCGAGGTGTCGCGCGTGCTGCGGCGGCTGCACCGCGACGGCATCGCCTTCGTGCCGCGCGGCGCGGGCACCGGCCTGAGCGGCGGCTGCCTGCCGGTCGCGGCGCCGGTGACGATCGGTACCAGCCGCATGCGGCGAATTCTCGCCGTGGACATCGCCAATCGGCGCGCCGTCGTCGAGGCCGGCGTCGTCAATCTGGCCGTCAGCAACGCCGTGACCTCGAACGGCCTGCTCTATGCCCCCGACCCGTCCAGCCAGATGGCCTGCACGATCGGCGGCAACGTCGCCGAGAACTCCGGCGGTCCGCACACACTCAAGTACGGCGTTACCACCAACCACGTACTCGGTGTCGAGCTGGTGCTCGCCAACGGAGACGTTGTGCAGCTCGGCGGGGCCGTCGAGGACGTACCCGGCTACGACCTGACCGGCCTGGTCGTCGGCTCGGAGGGCACCTTCGGCATCGTCACCTCCGCCACCCTGCGTCTCGTGCGTCAACCCGAGGCCTGCAAGACGCTGCTCGCCATCTTCGAGTCGGTCGACGACGCCACGGCGACGGTCTCGGGGATCATCGGCGCCGGCATAGTACCGGCGGCACTGGAGATGATGGATCGGCTCATCGTCGAGGCGGTGGAGGCGGCGTTCCGATTCGGCTTCCCGACGGATGCCGGGGCGGTGTTGATCGTCGAGCTGGACGGGTTGGAGGCCGGACTCGACGAGCACGTCGAGCGGGTCGCGGCGATCTGCCGGGTGCAGCACGCACGCGAGGTGCGCGTGGCGCGTGACGAGGCGGAGCGCGCCGCGTTATGGAAGAGCCGCAAGCGCGCCTTCGGCGCCGTCGGTCGGCTTGCGCCGAGCTACTGCACGCAGGACGGCGTCGTGCCGCGCACGAAGGTCCCGGAAATCCTGCGGCGCATCAGTGCGATCGGCCAACGCTATCGCTTGCGCATCGGCAACGTCTTCCACGCCGGCGACGGCAACATTCACCCGATCCTGCTCTTCGACGAGCGCAACGAGGACGAAGTCGCACGCGTACTCGACGCCGGCCGCGAGATCCTCGAAGCCTGCGTCGAGCTCGGCGGCAGCATCACCGGCGAGCACGGCATCGGCGTCGAGAAGATCGCGCAGATGCCGCTGTTGTTCTCGCCGGCCGATCTGTCGGTGATGCAGCAGCTCCGGCGCGTCTTCGACCCCGACGGCCGCTGCAACCCGGGGAAGGTGTTCCCGACACCGGGTGTGTGCGTCGAGACGACGCGCCCGCGGCGACAGGCGGCGATCTGAGCGCGAGATGACGGCCGCCGATCTCGTCGAACGACTGCGCGCCGCCGCCGGGACGGACGGGGTTCTCGTCGGCGATGCCGCGCGTGCGTACGGCGCGGGTGGGCTGACTCCCGCCTGCGTGGCGCTTCCCGACACCGTCGAGGCCCTCGAACGCTGTATGGCCGTGACGCATGCGGCGGGTGCCGCGGTGATTCCCGCCGGGAGCGCCACGCGGCTGGATGTCGGGCATCCACCGGTCCGCTACGACGTGGCCGTCTCGACGCGGCGTCTGTGCCGTGTGCAGGCGCACGACGACGCCGACATGACCGTTACCGTCGATGCCGGGATTACGCTGGCCGATCTCAACGGCGCACTGGCGGCGGCGGGGCAGTGGCTGCCGCTCGATCCGCCGTGTCCGGACACCGCGACGGTGGGAGCCGTCGTCGCGACGGACGCGTCGGGGCCGCTGCGTTTGTCGCAGGGCAAGGTGCGCGACCTGCTCATCGGTATCACCGTAGTGTTGGCCGACGGAACGCGGGTGCGCGGGGGTGGCCGTGTGGTCAAGAACGTCGCCGGCTACGATCTGATGAAATTGTTCAGCGGATCGCATGGAACGTTGGGCGTTGTGGCCGGCGCATCGTTCAAGGTGCGGCCGCGTCCGGCACAGCGGGCGTTGCTGCTGCTGACCGCGGCTTCGCTGCCCGCCGCCGTCGCGCTCGCGGTACGCGTTCTCGATGCGCCGGTAGCGCCGCTTTACGTCGAGGCGCTGAACGCCGCCGCGGCGGCGCACGCCGGGTTGCCGGCGCAGCCGATCGTCGCGGTCGGCCTAGGGGGATCGAGTAAGGAAATAGAGGTTCAGATGGCGCGCCTGAACACGCTGGCGGAACCGCCGGTGGTCGTGAGCGAAGGCGATCCGGATCGCACGTACGGCGCCGTGCGCGATCTCCCGGCCGCGGCGGTATGTGGGGCAACGGCGAGTGTGTTGCCGAGGCGTTTGGGAGAGTTTATCGACGATGCGGTCGAGTCGTCGGCCACATCGCCGGCGCTCGTTGTGCATGTCGGCAGCGGTGTGGTGCGGCTGTGCTGGCTGGCGCCGCCGGCCGATCCGCAGAGCTTCGCGGCCACCGCCGAGCGGCTGCGGGCGGTGGCGGCCGGGCACGGCGGCTGGTTGGTGTTCGATACGTTACCGAGTGCGTCGGGTGCCGCAATCGATCCCTGGGGCGCGGGCATACCCGGCGTCGAGCTGATGCGCGGTATCAAGCGAACTCTGGATCCCGGCGGGCGACTGAGTCCGGGGCGTTTCGTCGACCGGATGTGAGGCATGCACAGGATCGCCGCGCCGGAACGATTTCTGGACTGTGTCCACTGCGGTCTCTGCATGCAGGCGTGTCCGACCTATATGGAGCTCGGCACCGAAATGGACTCGCCGCGCGGGCGCATCTATCTGATGCGCGGCGTGCAGGAAGGTACGTTGGAACTGACGTCCGACGTCGTGCGGCACGTCGACCTCTGCCTCGGATGTCGAGCGTGCGAAACCGCCTGCCCGTCGGGGGTGCGTTACGGGGAGCTTATCGAGGGAGCGCGGGTTGCGGTGGAGGCGGCGCGGCGCCGTTCGTTTAGAGAGCGTTTGCGGCGGCGGATCGTCACCGCCTTGTTTCCGCATCCGGCGCGTCTGCGTCTGGCGTTATGGCCGCTGCGGTGGCTCGACCGCGCCGGTGTCCTGCCGGTGTTACGGCGGCATGTGGCGGTCGCGGGCCTGCTGCCGCGGCTCGGCGACTGGTCGCCGCTGGCCGAGGAGACGTTGCCGCGTGGCGCGGTGAAGGGGCGGGTTGCGTTTCTGGCGGGCTGTGTGGGGCAGGTGCTCGGTGCGGAGACCAACCGGGCCACGGTGCGGGTGCTGACCCGCAACGGTTTCGCGGTTGCGACGCCGCGGGGGCAGGTGTGTTGCGGTGCGTTGCGTCTGCACGCCGGCGATCGTCGGGCGGCGCTGGCGTGCGCGCGGCAGAACATCGATGCGTTTCCCGAGGATGTGAGGGCGGTGGTCGTGAACGCCGCGGGATGCGGTGCGATGTTGAAGCAGTACGGCGAGTTATTGGCGGACGACGTGCTGTACGGGGCGCGGGCGCGAGCCTTCAGTGCGCGAGTGCGGGACGTGACGGAGTTTCTTGCCGAGGTTCCGCTGGCGGTGCCGTTGGGACGGGTGGGATTGCGGGTTGCGTACCACGACGCCTGCCATCTTGCGCACGGGCAGGGAGTGAGAGGGGCGCCGCGGGCGCTGTTGGCGGCGATCCCGGGAGTGGAGCTGGTCGAGTTGCCCGACAGTGACGTCTGTTGCGGCAGTGCCGGCAGTTACAGCCTGATGGAGCCGGACATGGCGAGGCGGTTGGGGGCGCGCAAGGCGGAGTCGGTGCGGGCGACGGGTGTGGCATGTGTTGCGGCTGCGAACGTGGGTTGCGTCATACAGATCCGGGCGGCGCTGCGGCGGGCTGGCATGGCGGTCGAAGTGCGGCACCCGATCGAGCTGCTCGACGAAGCTTACGGCCGAGACGGGTAAGGAGTTCGGATCGCACCCGGGGATTTGGAACGGCAGTGGTGGAACGCGATCTCCGCGCGCGTTCCTGCGCGTTGCCGCACGCGCATCGGGAGCGTACACGGCGTTTCGCCGCGCCCTTCCTCGTGGGCCGATAGGCCGATAGATCCACCCCCTGCACCACGGCAACAGCACCCCGCCGCGGAGTCAGGTCCCGCTCCCGCAGGGAGAGGTCAGGTGAGGGGATCCACGCCGATAGCCGGTATGAACGCCCGGCCGCTGTGCTTGTCGGCGCCCGCGAAGAAAGGTTGAACAGCCGGCTCTGCGGTCTTACGTGAGCACCCTGCGATAGATGACCGTCAGGGCCATGTCGACCGAAACCGATTCCAAAAAGACGGTTTGATCGAGCGACGCGAACACCGACGAGCCCCAACCCTCGGCACTGCGTCGATGCTGTTCGACCCATGCTCGGTGCTGTTCGATCAGAACGTATTCGCGCAGGGTGGGGATGGACTTGTAGAACGCGAACTTCTCCCCGCGGTCATAGTTGCGTGTGGCATCCGAAAGCACCTCGAGGATGAGCACGGGATTGGTGACCTCGTCTTGGCGTCCCGGCACCAGCTCGATGTCGCCGCAAATGACCATCACGTCGGGGTAGGTGAGCAGCCCCGCCGGGGTCTGCAAGCGCATGTCGTTTCCGAACGTGCTGCACGCAGTCGCCGCCAGGGAGCTGCGCAACAGGGCAAGAACATTCGCGCTGATGTGGTTGTGAGCCACCGTACCACCGGCCATCGCGAAGATCTCGCCGCTATGGAACTCGTGGCGCACCGGTGACGTCTCCTCGATGCGGTGATAGTCGTCGAGGGTATATTGTCGCTGCGGCTGGCCGGTCATCTGAAGCGCCCGTCTCTAGAGCCAAGCTATACGTTTCCGGGCTCATCGATCAAGGGAACGTTTGCGCGTTTGCGACGCGTTTGCGAGACACCCACACGTTTGCAGCGTTTGCAGGACAGCAAGCGTTTGCAGGACACCCACGTTTGCAGCAGCAGCAGGACGTTTGCAGGACACCCACGTTTGCAGGAACCACGTTTGCAAGAAGACCGTTTGTACGTTTGCGTTTGCGAGACACCCACGTTCGGTACGTTTGCGAGATACGTTTGCGAGACACCCACGTTCGGTACGTCCGGGCGCAGCCCCGATTCGATTCGCGTTGCAGGCGGAAGGTCAAAGGCCGTCCTCACGACTGGCGATCCCAGCGCAATGTGGTGGGTGTCCCGCACGCTGTCTGGGTTGCATCATGCAGATCCGGGCGGCCCTGCGGCGCGCCGGCATGGCGGTCGAAGTGCGGCACCCGATCGAGCTGCTCGACGAAGCCTACGGCCGGGACGGATAAGAGTTCGGATCGCGCCCGGGGATTTGGAACCGGCAGAGGTGGAACGCGATCTCCGAGCGCGTTTGGGGAGGGCGAGGCTCCCGCCGAGCCGTCATCAGCCTGTCGAGCATGCTCGGAAAGCGAACTCGCGCCGAAGCGGCAGACATGGGAGGAGGAGCGCCCGACCTGAGGTTCAAGCCTCGAGTCGCTTCCAGCGCAGGCCGGCAGACTCGAAACGCGCGAAGTCGCGATCGCGCGATATCCACTGGCAGCCGTGCTCGATGGCCACAGCCGCGTGCTGCGCATCGGCCACCAGCTTGCCGGCCGCTTGTGTATCGCGGCAGAGGTGGCTGACCACCTGCCAGTGGCGCGAACCCGGGAGACACAGGCGACAATTCGGGCGCGCGAGCAGGGCATCGACTGCCGCAAGAGCCACCGGCGTCGGCGTCGGTTCGTTGTAGATGCGCGGATTGGTGACGATGCGCACGAAGCCGACAGTAACCAGTCCGGACAGGGCGAACGGCTCACTGCCGTTCACGGTTGCCTCGACCCACGCCCGTGCCACCTCATGCGCAGCCTCGTCCTCGCGGTGCGCGTAAACGAGCACGTTCACGTCCGGCATGCGCATGGTCAGGACCCGCGTAGTGACGTTTCGTCTTCGTCCTCGATAACTCGCGCGAGCGCCTCGGGGGCGTGATCGACCCGAGGCTGGCCCCTGCCGAATGTCACCATGCGGAACGGAGGCAACGATTCGGTGCTGTGGCGCCGGGACAATGAATCCCGCAAGGCCCGGTTCACCACCTCGCTCAGACTGACGCCGGTTTCCGCCGCGCGCTTCTTGGCCTGCACGATGAGGTCGTCATCGATGATCATTGTTGTGCGCATGCAAATGCACATATCGACGTGGCCATGTCGGGTCAAGGCCGATCGGCGTGTGTTGCGTCATATAGACCCGGGCGGCGCCGCGGCAGGCCGGCATGGCGGTCGAAGCAAAGCCGGAACAAAAGCCGGAAAAAAAGCCGGAACAAGACACCCATGTTCATTGACAGCCGACGACTCGATCAGGTCGGACGGCAGCCACCTCGAGGAGAACGGCTTGCAGCGCGGGCACGGAGCGGATCGCAGTGCGTTGGGAAGTGCGGAGAGAAAGGTGGAATGGGGAGCTGGAGCGGTGGAAGCTGTCGCTCAGGCGCAGTTGCGAAACACCCGGGCGGCCCAGCGAGTGCCTTTGGCCAGGTCGCGGTCGGTGCGGGCGCAGTGCAACTCGATGCGATGCACGCAGCCGATCATCGAGAAGAAGCGTTGGCGGTAGGTGCCGATGGTCTCGATCCAATGCTCGCTGCGGATGCCGACCCGCTCGAGGGTCCGCACGCTGCCCTCGGGAAGCACGGAGTCCGGTCTACCGGTACGCAGCGCGTTGCCGGTGGCCTCGAGCAGCGCGACGTAGGAGTCGAAGTCCACGGCCAGAGCCTCTTCGGCCGGCGTTCTTCCAGGCTCAGCGAACCGGACCAACTCCGGCCGGACAGTGGTGCGCTCGCAGGCGCCGTGAGCCGTCGCCGTCACGGTCGAGGCAGGCTCGCCAGCCAGATCGAGCAGTCGCTGCTGGATCGAGGTGAAGTCGGACTCTTCGAGGCTGGCGGCCATGCCGGCGCGGATGGGGTTGAGGTCGACGTAGCTCATGCAGGTCAATAGCCCTGCCTCGTCGAGTAGCGCCTGGCTGCGGAAACGGCCCTCCCAGAAGCGTCCGGTGCAGCCGTCTTCCCGATTGGCGCGCCGCGCAATCGACTCGTTCAGGCAGCGCATGAACCAGCTCAGGTCGGCCAGCCGAGCCCGCCAGAGGGCAACCCGATCGGCCGCCTGTGCCGCAGAAAGCCGACCCCACGACTGGGCCGGGTGGCGAAACAGCCGGCCGTAGCGCTCGACCACCTCGCGATCGCTCCAGGCGCGGGCTTGTCCGCTATCGATGCGCACGACCAGGTGGAAGTGGTTGCTCAATATGCCATAGGCGCAGATGCGAATGGCGAAGATGGTGGTCAGCTCGGCGAGCTTCTCGACGACCCAGGCCTTGCGGTGATC